>NZ_CP081863.1 GCF_019797765.1 Cellulomonas sp. C5510 | reverse complement strand
TCGGCACCGGGCAACCATGACCGGCGTCAATCAACCGCACACCCATCCGTGCACCGCCGCCGGGGCTGCTCTAGCGTGCTGGCGCAATGAAGAGCGTCACCGCCGAGTTGATCGGCGGTGACGCTTAGCTGGTCCGGCTCAGAATGCGGCCGGACGAGCCACGTAGCCTCGGCCCGCGGGCGTCCATGACCACACCCCAGTCCGCGGGGCCCGTGGGGCCGGGTGTCACGCGCATGGCGGGACGGCCCCGTCAGTTTCGCCTGGTTGCCAGTTCCTCCACCATCAGGCCCAGACCGCTACCGAGCATGAAGACGTCCCGAGCGATCCCCATGCCAGCCGGCGCTGGACGGATTCCGTCATCACGGGTGAACCCTGGCGTCTTGAGGTACACGGCCATCAATGCGGCCGAGAATCCACTTAGGCCGGCCGCGGCCACCCGGGTGGGTACCATCGGGGCTAGTAGCGCCGTGCCCAGAGCGATCTCGAAGGTCGACAACGCCTTCCCGAAGCGGACCGGGTCCATCTTCTTCAAGAACGGGAACGCGTTGGCGGCCTGGTCCCGCAGCCCCGTTGCCCCGTCGACGTGCAATGACCGCTTAGTGATTCCGGTGTTCAATATGAAGGCCCCGCTCGCCAGGCGCGGCGGGACATGGTGAAGCTTGACGCTCATAGCAATCTCTCCTGAGTTCTTGGGACGTGGGTCTACCAGCGGTTCACACGTGAGAATGCAGCGGGCAGGCTTCCGCTGATCATTGACGGGCCCGGCGGCCCGGTGCGGCCCTGATGGGTGGCGGGATGACGCCCGGGCAGTGCGCTCGCGCTTGGTCTGGGCACCGGTCGACGTCCCTGGTCGCCCTAGTGGAGGCGGGTCCTAGCTGTCCTCCGAGATAACGCTTGCGGTAACGCCGGCACCGCCGACGGTCACCAGGATGTCCTCGACGTCCAAGCGTCGGGGGTCGTAGTCGACGTCAACCCGGTGCGAGTGCAGATCGATGTGCACGGCCTGCACCCCGGAAGACGCTTCAGGTGCCGGTTGATGTCGGTGGCGCACGAGGGGCAGAAAAAATCGCCCAGGCGCAGCTGCAGGTGCGCCGCCTGTGCCATGACGCTCACTGTCCTTCTCCTTGGCGCGGCGGGCGTCAGAACGCGGCAGGCTTGGCGACGTACCCGGCCCTGCCCACAGCGGCGATCAGGTCCTCGACGCTGGCCTTGGCCGGGTCGTGGTCGACCTCGATGCGTGCCGAGGCGAACTGGACCTTCACGGCGCTGACGCCGTCCAGGCGTCCGACACGCTTCTCGATCTTCGCCACGCAGGAGGGGCAGGAGAAGCCTTCGGCGCGCAGGGTCGTGTGGGTGGTGGCGGGAGCGGTGGTGCTCATGGTGTGTTCCTTCCTTCTCTGACGAGGTCTCACCCTTCTTGGGTGCTGACTACGACGTTACGAGCGGGCCAGGAACCGAACCATGACGTGCATCAATCAACCGCAGCAGACGTGAGAGAGTCCTCGCCCCTCAGGCACTGGCGGCCACGGTGGCGAGCAGACGGTCGCCGTCCAGGATGGCGGTCCATCTGCGGCCGGAGTCGATGATGCCGTCCTTGCGGAGCTGGCTCATTACCCGGGAGACGGACTCCGGTGTCGAGCCGGTCATGCCGGCCAGGTCAGTGCGAGACAGCGGCAACTGGATCAATGTGGCACCGGAGGAGCTGTCCTGGCCGAACTTCTCGGCTAGGCGCAACAGCGTGGTCGCTACCCGCTGGGCGACGGTGGCGGTGGATTGCGCGGTGACGTCCGCACGCGCTTGCGCTAGCAGCGCGGTGACGTCGTCCACCACCCGTAGGGCGACCTCGGGGTGTTGCGTCATGACATCGCGGAAAGCGCGTGTGTCGATGCGTAACGCGCAGGTGGTGGTCAGGGCGCGAACGGTTTCGGGGTAGGTGGGCTGGCCCAGGGTGTGCATGCCTCCGAAGAGGTCGCCAGGGGCCAGGAGATCGACGACGACGTCCTGGCCGTTCGGGGTCGGGCGGGAGACCTTGGCGCGCCCGGCTGCCATGACGTAGAGATGTTCGGCCACGTCGCCGGCTGTGTAGAGCGGGTCGTCCTCAGCCCAGGACAGCGAGACCATGCGGTGGTCGATACCGACAAGATCCTCGTGGGACAGACCGGCGAAGAGCGGCACCTGGCCGAGAACCTTCATGCGTGCCGGCAATGGACAGTGATGGGGCTGGGCGCAGGTCGAGCGCAGCGGGACTCGTCGTCGGCCAGGTGCGCCGGTAGCCGAATTGACCGGGGAGGATGCACCGTGCGATGCGGCGGAGCCGGGTTCGCTGCTCACGATTGCCTCCTGAAAGTGATGCTAGATGCGCCGAGACGAATAAGCACGTGCTTCGTCTCATTATTGGTAGCCGTAATGGTCAGGCGAGCGTGTATTCGCCCGCCTCCTGCACGGCTGCCTCGATGGCCGAGCGGTTCAGCTCGACGTCGTCCTTGTGCTTGAGGATGATGCGCGCTTCGCCGTCGGGAATGATCTCGGTGGCGACGGCACCGATACCTGCCACGAGATAGAGCCTGTCCTTGATGGCCCGCGCATCCTCGGCTGTGGTCATGCCGGCGACGGTGTAGATAGTGCTGATCATGCCCTGCTCCTGTCAGATCCGGCCGTTGAACGCCTGCATCGCGGCGTCCTCACGGGTGCCGCCACGACCGTCACCGTACGCGGCGTAGTCGGTGATCCACTCGATGGACTTGATCCACTTGACCATCTTGTACCCATGGTTCGACTCCACCCGCAGCCGCAGCGGCGCGCCCAGATGCACCTCCAACGGGTGCCCGTTGCGCTCGTACGCCAGGATCGTGTCGTCCTCGGCGACCGTGTCGAGGTCCAGCACCGCGTAGAACGGTTCCCGCGGCCGGTGGTCCCACATCTCCTGGGCCAGGCCGTGGGAGGTGATCATCACGTAGTTGGCACCCTCCGGGGGAGGTCCGAGGACCTCGAGGAGGTCACGGAGCCGGACGCCGGCCCATTTGGAGGTGGCCGACCAGCCCTGCATGCAGGTGTGGACCGCGATGTACTCGGTCTTCGGGAGCTGACGCAAGTCCCCCACGCTCAGCTGCAGCGTCTTACCGCTCAGCTCACCACCGAGCTCGAGGCGCGAGTCACGGAAGCCGCTGTCCCGGTGGGCGAGCCAGGAGCCTGACCCGCTTCTCCGGACACCTGGTCCGAGGCGATGATCGTCTCGGGAAGGGAGTCTGGGATGCCTGCAGCCAAGCCGCCGGAGTTCCGGCGTCGAGCAGTGGATCTGGCCCGCTCGGGTCGGCAGCCGGTCGCGAAGGTCGCGTCCGATCTCGGGATCAGCGAGTCGTGTCTGCGCCGGTGGATGGCCCAAGACGACGTCGATGCCGGTCGCCGTGAGGGCGTGAGCTCCGACGAGCGCCGCGAGCTGGTCGAGCTGAGGCGCCGCAACCGGGTGCTGGAGATGGAGGTCGAGATCCTCAAGCGGGCCCCGGCGTACTTCGCCCGGGAGAACGTGCTCCCAAAATGAGCGCCCGGCTGGTCCAAGAGCTGGCCGCTGACGGGGTGCCCGTCGCGGCGACCTGCCGGGTCCTCGGGATCTCCCGCTCCGGGCTCTACGACGCCATGAACCGACCGCCGAGCACCCGCGCGATCGCCGACCAGGCGCTGACCGCGACGATCACGGCGATCCATCACGGCTCGCGGGCGACCTACGGCGCCCCGCGAGTCCATGCCGAGCTGCGTCTCGGGCTCGGGGTCGCCTGCGGACGCAAACGCGTCGCGAGGCTGATGCGCGCGGCCGGGTTGATAGGGGTCTGCCACCGGCGCAAACGCTGCGGGCAACGACCGCTGCCAGCACCGCACGACGACCTCGTCCAGCGGCGGTTCACCGCCGACAGCCCGGACCGATTGTGGTGCACCGACATCACCGAGCACCCGACGGGCACCGGGAAGGTCTACTGCGCCGCGGTCCTGGACGTGTTCACCCGCAAGATCGTCGGGTGGTCCATCGCGGACCACATGCGCTCGGAGCTGGTCGTCGACGCCCTGCAGATGGCGATCTGGCGGCGCCACCCCGCACCAGGGGCGATCGTGCACGCGGACCGCGGCAGCCAGTACACGTCGTGGATCTTCGGGCACCGGCTGCGCGAGGCCGGCCTGCTCGGCTCGATGGGCCGAGTCGCGTCCTCGGTCGACAACACCATGATGGAGAGCTTCTGGTCGAGCATGCAGCGCGAGCTGCTCGACCGCCACGCCTGGTCATCCCGCGAGGAGCTCGCCTCGGCGATCTTCGAGTGGATCGAGGGCTTCTACAACCCCGTCCGACGCCACTCCGGACTCGGCTACCGGTCCCCGAACGACTTCGAGGACCTGCACACCGCCGCCACCGCGGCGGCATGATCACCACACCGCAACTGTCCGGGAAACCGGGTCAGGCTCCCCTGATCACCCAGATCGAACGCGTCCAGACCATCAACGACCTCCACATCCTCACCCCAGAGCTCGTCGACGCCGCCAGAGAAGCCCTCCTCATCGGCCACTGACCGCTACCAGAAGCACGCCACCAAGCGATGCGATCCACAGCCTGAGCAGCCCACGCACGAGGGCCGCACCCCAGGCGGGGTGCGGCCCTCGTGGCGTTGGGAGATCAGGTGGTGACGGGCTCGACCCCGAGCTCGGTCAGCAGGGTCAGGATGCGGCCGCGGATCTCGTCGCGGATCGGGCGGACCGACTCGATGCCCTGCCCGGCGGGGTCGGCCAGGGCCCAGTCCTCGTACCGCTTGCCGGGGAAGATCGGGCACGCGTCGCCGCAGCCCATGGTGATGACGACATCGGACGCCTTGACCGCGTCGGTGGTCAGCACCTTGGGTCGCTCGGCGCGGATGTCGATGCCCTCCTCGAGCATCGCCTCCACTGCGACCGGATTGATCTGCTCGGCGGGCATCGACCCGGCCGAGCGGACCTCGACGGCGCCGCCGGACAGCGCCCGCAGGTAGCCCGCGGCCATCTGCGAGCGGCCGGCGTTGTGCACGCAGACGAACAGGGCGGACGGCGTGGTCTCGGTCATCTCGGTCTCCACGGAAGGTCAGGCGGTCGGCAGGGCGAGGTCGGGCAGCAGGTCGGTGAGCAGGGCGCGCACGCGGCGGTCGATCTCGTCGCGGATCGCCCGCACCCCGGTCTCGGAGGCCAGGGCAGGGTCGCCGACGACCCAGTCCTCGTAGCGCTTGCCGGGCAGGATCGGGCAGGTGTCGCCGCAGCCCATCGTGATGACGACGTCCGCGGCGCGGACTGCGTCGTCGGTCAGCGGCTTGGGGAACGCCTCGCCGTCGGCGCCGAGCTCGGCGAGCAGCGGCCGGACCGCGGCGTGCACGTCGGCGGCCGGTGCGGACCCCGCGGACCGGACGGTGATCGCGTCGCCGGCGTAGTGGCGCAGCAGGGCAGCGGCGAGCTGGGAACGGCCGGCGTTCGCGACACACACGAACAGCACCTGCGGGCGTGTGTCCGCCGCGTCCAGGGCCCGGGCGGTGTCGGTCAGGCGCTGGCGGGCGAACCGTTCGGTGTTGACCACCAGGTGCGAGCGGATCGCCGAGGACCGCGCCAGTCCGGTGTAGGACTCCCTGACGACGCTGAGGACCGCGCCGGGGTCGCGGTCGGGGAACGCCACGGCGAGGCGGTCGGCGATCCGGACCAGGGCGTCCTCGGCGTCGGTGAGCCCGGCGAGCGGGACCGCGTTCGCGGCGTCCGCGGCTGCGAGGGCGAAGGAGTCCAGCAGGGTGGTGACCGCGCCGCGCAGGGCCGGCTGTACCCGGTAGTAGACCCAGGTCCCGCGCCGCTCGGAGGTCAGCAACCCGACGTCCTTGAGCAGCTTCAGGTGGTGCGACACCGTCGGAGCGTTGACCTCGGCGACCGTGGCCAGGTCGCACACGCACGCCTCGCCGGTCGGGGAGGTCGCGATCAGCGACAGCATCCGCAGCCGCAGCGGGTCACCCAGGGCCTTCAGGGTGCCGGCGACGTGCGCCGCGGCGTCGGCGCCGATCGCGTGGTCCGCCGGTGAGGTCTGCGGCGTGCAGCCGCCGGTGGCGGTCGTGGTGGCGTCGGGGGCGGTGGTGGTCATGAGCGTGCCTCCTGCAGCTCGGCGGTGGAGGGGGAGGTCGAGGACGGGCGGAACCAGCGGTCCCTGACCCAGAGGCTGACGTAGACCAGGGCGACCAGGACCGGGACCTCGATCAGCGGGCCGACCACACCGGCCAGCGCCTGCCCCGAGGTCGCACCGAACGTCCCGATCGCCACCGCGATCGCCAGTTCGAAGTTGTTGCCTGCCGCGGTGAACGCCAGCGTCGTCGACCGCGCGTACCCCAGCCCCAAGCCCCGCCCGGTGGCCAGGCCGACGGCCCACATGACGGCGAAGTAGGCCAGGAGCGGCAGGGCGATCCGCGCGACGTCCAGCGGCCGTGACGTCACGGCCTCACCCTGCAGCGCGAACAGCAGGACGATCGTGAACAGCAGCCCGTACAGCGCCCACGGACCCACCCGCGGGACGAACCGCTCCTCGTACCACTGGCGTCCGCGGGTGCGCTCACCGATCCACCGCGAGGCGAACCCGGCCAGCAGCGGGACTCCCAGGAAGACCGCGACGTTGACAGCGATCTGCCCGACCGAGACTTCCAGGCCGGCGGAGTCCAGGCCGAGCCAGCCCGGCAGCACGCTCAGGTAGAACCAGCCCAGCAGCGAGAACGCCACCACCTGGAACACCGAGTTGATCGCGACCAGCACCGCAGCCGCCTCCCGGTCACCGCAGGCCAGGTCGTTCCAGATCACCACCATCGCGATGCACCGCGCCAGGCCCACGACGATCAGGCCCGTGCGGTACTCCGGCAGGTCGGGCAGGAACACCCAGGCCAGGGCAAACATCAGCGCGGGGCCGACGACCCAGTTCAACGCGAGCGAGCTCCCCAGCAGCCGCTTGTCCCCGGTCACCGCAGCGACCCGGTCGTAGCGGACCCTCGCCAGCACCGGGTACATCATCACCAGCAGACCGAGCGCGATCGGCAGCGAGATGCCCCCCAGCTCCAGATCAGCCAGCGCGCCTCCGAGAGCCGGGACGAACCGGCCCACCGCGAGGCCCGCGACCATGGCCAGCCCGATCCACACGGGCAGCCACCGGTCCAGGTTCGACAGTCGCCGGGTCGAGCTGGGCGGGACCTGATTTGGCATGTGGCTACTTTGACACATGTCGAATCAATCCCCACGCGCATCGTCGCCGACGCGCACCATCACGGCGGTGGCGGCGAGATGACCAGGTCGAGAGTGGCGCACCGGCCGGCCAAGGCGTCTCCCGGCGTCGTCGGGCCTACGGATCGGTGGGCGTGCATGCACGCGCACCGCACATGCGCGCTTGCGCACTACTGCAACCGTGCAAAGATGCTCGAGTGCTGACAGCTCTTGCCGTCCCGACGTACCGCCGCCTGTTCTCCGCGCAGGTGATCTCCCTGGCGGGGACCGGTCTGACGACGGTGGCCCTGGGCCTGCTCGCCTACGACCTCGCGGGCGCCCGGGCGGGGCTGGTGCTGGGCACGGTGTTCGCGATCAAGATGCTGGCGTACGTCACGGTCGCGCCGGTGGCGGCCGCCGTGGTGCACGCGGCGCCCCCTCGGGCCGTGCTGGTCGCCGCGGACCTGGTGCGCGTCGTGGTGGTCCTCGGCCTGCCGCTGGTGTCGTCCGTGTGGCAGGTCTACGTCCTGGTCCTGGTCCTGCAGGCGGCGTCGGCGGTGCACACCCCGGCCTACCAGGCCGCGCTGCCGCAGGTGCTGCAGGACGAGCGCCGGTACACCGAGGCGCTGTCGCTGTCCCGGATGAGCGAGGACCTGGAGATGGTCCTGTCACCGCTCCTCGCTGCGGGGCTGCTGCTCGTCGTGCCGAGCTCTGACCTGTTCGTCGGCACGGCGGTCGGGTTCGCGGTGTCCGCGCTGCTCGTCGCCCGTCTGCGACTGGGCCGGCCCGTCGTTCTGGCGGACGACGTCGCGCCCTTCACCGAGCGTGCGCGCCGGGGCATCGCGCAGATGCTCCGGACGCCGGCCCTGCGGGCCGTGCTCGCGCTGAACATGGCGGTCGCGGCCGGGGGAGCGTTCGTGCTGGTGCAGTACGTCGTCGTCGCGAGGGAGACCTACAGCCGAGGCGAGGGCGCGGCGGCGCTGCTGATGGCCGCGCTCGGGGCGGGATCGATCATCGTGGCGCTGCTCCTTCCGCGGGCGCTCGAGGCGCTGCCGGAGCGCGCGCTGATGCTGAGGGGTGGCGGGCTGCTCGTCGTGGCCACGGCAGCGGTCGCGGCGGCGGTGCAAATCCGGGGGACCGGGGGACTGGTCCTGGTGGGCGCCCTGTTCCTGCTCGTCGGGGCGGGGTGGGCAGCCGCGGAGACGCCGGTGGGACGCATCATCACGCGCACCACCCAGGAGCAGGACCAGCCCGCGGTGTTCGCCGCGCAGTTCTCGCTGTCCCACGCGTGCTGGCTCATCACCTACCCACTGGCCGGCTGGATCGGCAGCCGAGGGCTCGGGACCGCGGCGCTCGTCCTGGCCGCACTCAGTGCAGCCGCTCTGCTGGCGACCGCCGCGCTGTGGCCGGCCCAGGATCGCGCCGCGCGCGTGGCAGGCTGAGCACGTGAGCGCCGAGACCACCCGGGCGGCCGTCCCTGACGCCGAGCTCGACACCGCCGTCGAGGTGCTGCGCCTGCTCGCCGACCGGACCCGGCTGGCGATCCTCGCGCTGCTCCACGACGGCGAGCTCTCCGTCGGGGCCATCGCCGACCGGCTCGCACGGCCGGTGCCCGGCGTGTCCCAGCACCTCGCCAAGCTCCGAGCCGGCCGCCTGGTCGCCACACGCCGCGACGGCGCCACCGTGTACTACCGACTGACCAACGAGCACATCGACGCGCTCGTCCTCAACGTCCTCCACCAGGCCGAGCACCTCCGCTACGACACCCCACCGCACCACCTCTGACCAGCCGACGCGGCAGGGGGGGTGCGGCATCGTCGCAGGTCAGAGGGATACGCAGACTACAAACGGACATAATGTTGATTATCGGACAACGAGTAGGACGAGTAGCGACGAGATGAGAGAACTCGTCTCACCGTGCGACGCAGCGTCTCCGCAGTTCAGTCGCCACGTCGAGGGCGCCTCGATGCGGCGGCATCACTGGAGGGTCATGACGTTGCACCAGTTCAGCATCCGGTTCTCTCATCAGATGAGAGTTTCTCGCGTAGACGTAGGCCGCACGCGGAACCTGCGGGCGCCGAACCGAGTCGAGCGCCGACCCCGCGTGAGGCACTCGGTCTCTTCGGCCTAGTCGGTCTTCATCGGTAGCATCGCGCGGATTGGTGAGAGCAACGCCTCAACCTCGTTGGACCGTAGTTGCGCCCACAGCCCGATGAAGGCGTTCGCGACTACCAGTTCAGCTGTCAAGTCGAGCTTCTCGCCAATCTGGCGAAAAATGGTGTGGCGGTCATGATTCGTCAGACCTGTCTCGGCAACCACAGCCTTTACCCGGCCCTGCTGGTCGATCGGCAGATTCAGTGCGGCGGTCAGCTTGGCCGCAAGATTGTCCAAGTCGCCCATCACCGTATCATAAATGTGCGCCTCAGGGTCGTCGTCTCCTGGGAGCGCAAAGATCAGCGAAGCTGGATCGATCTTATCGGACTTATCTCCGTCGAGAAATACGACACTCGGAACCGGCGCAGTCGGGTCCACCTTCCGGGTGTGCTGTACCTTAATGGCCTGCTCGGCTCCGCCTAGTCCGTGGATTGCCACGGCTGCAATGTCGACGCCGTAGTGGCGCAGGGCTGCCGCAATCACTAGCTCTGCGAGCGAATCTTCCACAAAGAAGGCGATGCGAGCGGGAATTGTTCCTGTAATCGCCCGGAGCGCCTCGATGTTCAAGGCCCCTTGCACTACCTCGCCGTCAAAAGCGGCCCACACGGCACCTGGCGGGAGCGCCTCGATGGCCTCGGATGAGTGGGTCGTGAAGATCACTTGGCACTTCTTGCGGATCGCGATCTTGAGCAGGTAGTCCACCAGTCGCCTGGTCGCGACTGGGTGTAGGCCGTTCTCGATCAGGATCAGACTGTTATCGGGTGCAGCCTCAATCCCTGACACAATTCGGATTATGCTTGCCTGACCGGCTCCAAAGTGAAATTCCGTGTACGATGTTCCAGAACCGCTATCTTGTGCGGTGTAGAGGGTGGCTCGTGTGGTTACGTCGAGTTCCGAGTAGCCACCCACGGCTTTTCCGAGGATGGATTGCGTGGCCTCGATTACTGATGCCGGGAGTTTCGTCTCGCTTACGGCTTTAAACCGACTCCCCCGGGCAAGTCGAAGGTCTGACCGCTCGGTAGCCGGAACTGTGCGCGTTACGCCGAATACGAGCACGTCGCGAACGAATGGCTTTCGGTTCCACTTGGAGGTGGGGAAGTTTACGCTGCGTCGCACCTCCGAAGCCGAACCGATCGCTTTGTCTATGACGCCGTGTTCGATCGACCACTTGACCATGCTCGAATCGTAGCGCCCGCTCTTGGCGAAGAATCGCTCCGGCTTGACGTCCTTGTATGCGAGAGCGGCCGCGCCCAGGATAGTGGACTTGCCGCCGCCATTTGGTCCAATGAGTGCCGTGACCGGAAAGTCGAAGCGCACCTCTTTGTCCACAAAACCGCGCACCTTGCGGAGGACCACACGCCGCAGGTACTTCGAATAGGATTGCTTGGCAACCTTGTCAGCGAGGCTCTGCAGACTATTTGGGCTGATCTCGGTCATGTGGCCGAGCGTAGTGCTGACTACGCCGGCGCACGCCCAAACCAGGACGTCGCACGCCGACAATCTCTCGCGCCTGTCCCGAGACGTACTCGTCTCATCGCGACACGTCGCTGTACCAGTCGCTGGTGCCTCGCAGCACGGCACCTGCCATAGCCCTCTACCGTCGGTTCCGACGAGAGGGGCAAGACCGATGAGCAACGACACGACAGCCAGCGACGGCGGCCACGTGCTCAACGCGCTCGCGCGCATCGTGCGCGGCACCGAAGGCAACATGGGGGCCGGCTGGAACGCCAGGATCGCGGACCGGCTGGACGCCGCCGCCGACGAGATCTTCCAGCTGGCCGGGCTGCGCGGCGAGAGCCTAGCGGCCGCGCGGGGCTACGTCGGCGACGAGTGGGTGACCGACCTGCTGAACTGCCTGTACCCAGGTCCCGAGTTGGCGGCCAGGCGCGACAAGATCACGTGACGGCCGCGATGCCGGCGTGCGAGGTCGACCCGCCCGCGCGAGACTTCCGACGTCGACGAAGGGAGTGACCGTGAGCGACGGCAACGGGGTGCACACCGTCCACCGGGACGATTCATGGCTCAACGAGATCGGCGGGTCACAAGTGGGCTCGACCCACTCAACTAAGGACCCCGCCGTGGCCGAAGGGCGGCAGCTCGCGATCGAGCGCGGCCTGGAGCACCACATCCATGGTCTCGACGGCCTGGTGCACGAGAAGAACTCGTACGGGAACGATCCAAGGAACATCCCCGGCTAGAACAACCCCCGGCCGCGGCGGCTGGCTGCTCCTGGTGGCCGGGGGCCATCTACAGTGTGCCGCGCGAGGCCGCGACGAGCCTCGACACCGGCGTCTGTGCGATGGCCTCGATGCACGCCCTGGGGGCTGCGGGGTACACGTTCGCGTGGCACCCGTCGCAGCAGCCGGCGGCGAACCGACGCCCACAGATGTACGGCGTCGACGTCGCTGACGGCACGCCAGGCTTCGGGGAGGACTCAGCGCGGAGCTGAGACCTCGTCAACCGGCAGGTCCGCTCGAGCACTTGGCGGCGTCCCATATTGATGACCGTCGGTACTCCGGCACCGAGGGCGCCGACTTGGCTCGGCTCTTGTCAACGTGGCCGCAGATCCAGTCGACGCAGGAGCTGAGCGTTCAGGGCGACGACGATCGTGGACACGGACATGAGGATGGCCCCGACGGACATCGGCATGACGAAACCGATGGGTGCGAGCACGCCGGCAAGCGGCACAGCGATGAGGTTGTAGCCAGCGGCCCACCACAGGTTCTGCTTCATCTTGCGGTAGCTGGCAGTGGACAGATCGATGACCGAGACGACGGACCGAGGGTCGTCGCTGGCGAGGATCACGCCGGCGGAGGCGATCGCGACATCGGTGCCGGCGCCGATGGCGATGCCGACATCGGCCTGCGCGAGGGCGGGGGCGTCGTTGACGCCGTCGCCGACCATCGCCACGGTGCCTCCCTCGCGCTGGAGCTCGGCGACCTTGGCGGACTTGTCCTCGGGCCGGACACCGGCGAAGACCCGGTCGATGCCGATCTCGGCGGCGACGGTGCGGGCGACGGCCTCCGCGTCGCCAGTGATCATCACGACGTCGACGTCGCGGTCGTGGAGCTGCCGGATTGCGGCCCGGGACTCCTCGCGGATCTCGTCGGCGAGCTTCAGAGCCCCGGCCGGGCGGCCGTCGACGAGCACATGCAGAATGATCGCTCCTTCGCTGCGCCATTGGTCGATGCCATCGAGCTCGTCGACACCGCTCTGGTGCAGCAGGCTGGGGCCTCCGACCTCGACGGTCCGGCCGCCGACGCGGGCGCGGACGCCGACCGCTGGGGACGAGGTGAACTCGGCGGCGGCCGGCACGTGCAGGTCGCTCGCGGCCGAGACGATCGCCTGCGCGAGCGGGTGCTCGCTGTCGGCCTCGGCGGCCGCGGCCAGCGCCAGAACCTCGTCGCGGTCGAAACCGGGGGTGGGCCGCACGTCGGTCACGGTCGGCTGGCCCTTGGTTAGGGTGCCGGTCTTGTCGAACACCACGGTGCTGACCGTGCGCATGCTCTCCAGGGCCAGGCGGTCCTTGACGAGGATGCCGCCGCGGGCGGCGCGCTCGGTGGCGATGGACACCACGAGGGGGATCGCCAGGCCGAGGGCGTGGGGGCAGGCGATCACCAGGACGGTGATGGTGCGGATCACGGCAGCGTCGGGCTGGCCGGCGATCGACCAGACGACGGCGGTGACGGCGGCCGCACCGAGGGCGAACCAGAACAGCAGCGCGGCTGCCGTGTCCGCCAGTCGCTGCGCGCGCGAGGTCGAGTTCTGCGCTTCGAGCACGAGCCTGCGGATGCCGGCCAGCGCGGTGTCGTCTCCGACGGCGGTCACCCGCAGCCGTAGGGCGGAGTCGGTGGCGACGGTGCCGGCGACAACCCGGTCCCCGGCGGAGCGCCGCACGGTGCGGGACTCACCGGTGACCATCGACTCGTCCATCTCGGCGGCGCCGTCGATGATCGCGCCGTCTGCGGGAACCCTGGCTCCGGGTCGCACGAGCACCACGTCGTCGACCGCGAGGTCGGACGGGGCGACCCGGACCACGTCGTTGCCCTCGACGCGCTCGGCCTCGTCGGGCAGCAGAGCGGCCAGGGAGTCGAGAGCGGAGGTCGTCTGAGCGAGCGAGCGCATCTCGATCCAGTGCCCGAGCAGCATGATCACGATGAGAAGCGCGAGCTCCCACCAGAAGTCGAGTCCGTGGGCGACGACACCCAGGGTCGCGAGCCACGACGCGACGAACGCCACGGTGATCGCCAACGCGACGAGCAGCATCATCCCGGGGCGCTTGGCGCGCAGCTCCTGGGCGGCACCGGTCAGGAACGGCGCGCCGCCCCAAGTGAACATGACCGTGCCGAGCACGGGCGAGACCCACGCCACCCAGGTTGCGTCGGGCAGCTCGTAGCCCAGGAGCATCGCGAACATGGCGCTGGCGGCGACGACCGGGACCGCGAGCACGAGCATGACCCAGAACAGGCGGCGGAACCGGTCGACGTGACCGGCATGGCTGCCGTGGCCTGTATGCCCCTCGTGGCCACCGTGCGCGTCCTGGTGGTCAGGCGGCACCGCTGCAGTCACGGTCGCGGGGTGCCCATGGTGCTCCTGCGTCGTCTGCCCGTCGGGCGTGTGCCCTCCATGTCCGTGGTGTGAACCGCCCCGGGTTCAGTGGAGGCTCGGTTCTCTGGTCTCCAGCGTCGTTGACGTGTGGTTCTGACGGTAGTGGTTCGTCTCGTGCTCGGCTGGCGGGATGTCGCCGAGCTCGGTGTGCAGGCGGCGGTTGTTGAACCAGTCGACCCATTCCAGGGTCGCGATCTCGACGTCGTCCAGGGTCCGCCAGGGCCCGCGGCGGCGGATCAGCTCGGTCTTGAACAGCCCGATCGTGGACTCGGCCAGGGCGTTGTCGTAGGCGTCCGCGACCGTGCCGATCGAAGCCCGGATGCCGTGTGCGGCGTGGCGCTCGGTCAGCGCCAGCGAGACGTACTGGGACCCGGCGTCGCTGTGATGGATCAGCCCGGTCAGGTCCGTCACGCCGGTGCGGCCGCGTGCCCAGGTGGCCATCTCCAAGGTGTCGGTGACCAGGGCCGCGCGCATGTTCGTGTCGGCCTTCCAGCCCACGATCATCCTCGAGAACACGTCGATCACGAACGCGACGTAGACGAACCCCGACCACGCGCGGACGTAGGTGAAGTCCGCGACCCACAACTGGTTCGGTGCGGTCGCGGTGAACGCCCGGTTGACCAGATCACCGGCCCGGACCCCGTCCTTGCCCGGGATCGTCGTGCGCTTGGCTCGACCGCGGACCGCTCCGCGCAGGTCAGCAGCCCGCATGAGCCGCTCGACCGGGCAGCGCCCGACCGAATGCCCGAGTCGGTGCAGGTGCTTCCACATCTTCCGCGCGCCGTAGACGCCGTAGTTCGCGGCGTGCTCGACCGTGATCACCTCGCTCAGCGCGGCGTCGGTGACCGACCGGGCCGAGGGCGGGCGGGCCTTGGCGGAGTAGTACGTGCTCGGGGCGACCTGCAGCTGGACGCAGATCGGCTCGACCCCGAACTCGGCACGGTGGGCGTCGATGAACGCGACTACCTGGGTGACGGGCGGTCGAGCTCCGCCGCGAAGAAAGCCGACGCGCTACGCAGGATCGCGTTCGCCCGCCGCAGCTCCCGGTTCTCCCGCTCCAGCTCGGCCAGCCGCTGCGCGTCGCTCGTGGTGGTCCCGGGCCGGTCGCCCGCGTCGATCTCGACCTGATTCACCCACCCACGCAGCGTCTCGGGATTGATCCCGAGCTGCTCACCGATCCGCCGGCACGCCGCCGGACGGGTCACCGGGTCCCTCTTCGCGTCCAGCACGAGCCGGACCGCGCGCTCACGCAGCTCGTCGGGGTACTTCCTCGGTGCAGCCATGACCCTCATCCTCCGTGGATTGAGAGCCTCCATGGAACCCGGGGCGGTTCAGTGGGCCGTACTCGGTGCATCGACGGGCCCGTGCCCGGTGTGGTCCTCGAGGCTCATCGCGGTGGTCCTCTCTCGTGATCCGACCCGGAGTGGGGCTTCGCCCGCTCAAACGGCATACCCCCCGAGGGTATTCCGACTCCACGATGCATGTGTCTCGTCCTTGCGGTTCGCGGTCTGCGGTCTGCGGGATCGTCGGGTGACGAACCGCGCTCCAGGCACGCTCTCGGGTGTCAGGCGCGAAGCAGGCGGGCGATCGCCTGCGATACCTCGTCGACACGCTCGTCCTGCACGTCTGCGGACGCCTGCGCGGCTTGCGAGAGGCAGTGACGGATGTGGTCGTCGAGGAGTTGACGCGCGACTGCCTGGAGGGCACCGGATGCGGCGGCGATCTGCGTGAGCACGTCGATGCAGTACGAACCGCTCTCGATCATGGTCGCGACGCCGCGCACTTGCCCTTCGAGGCGGCGCAGGCGCCGGAGAACGGCCTCGTCTTCAGCCGTGGTCCTCATGGCGGCCTCCCGTCGGGGTATCGCCCGGCGCACACTGTGCGCCGGCGCGGGGGTCTCGTCCGCGCGTGTGCACGGCAACTCCTCCGCTGCGCGCGGGGGAACCGACTCGGCAGCAACGCTATGGGCTGGCCGTCGAGGCGCGCTCACGATGCGGTCAAGGTCTGATGAACGCGGTCGGGCGCGGGCTACCGCAGGAGCTCGACGTTGAGCTGCTGGCGGACCGCGAGCAAGGCGAGCAGCAGTGTCGTGATCAGCCCCGCAGCGGCACGCGCAGGCCGGCGGTCGGCGAGGTCGAGCCCGAGCCATCTGCTGGTCGCGGTGCCGGCGCACCACCGCAGCACAGCCAGCGCGGCCCCGGTCATCAGGATCGGGCCGAGCGGGTTGTATTTCCATGCTGCTGCGAGATCGCCCATCGCGGCGAGCCGCACGGACCGCGTTCCGCCGCACAGGGGGTCCATGACAGAAAACCAGCGGTGCAGCGGCCCGTGAAGGTCCACCGGCGGCAGGCCCAGCCAGGCCATCAGCCCTGCGGCCACTAGACCGAGCGCTGCGACGGGCGCGAGCGCCGGCCACCGGTCTCGCTCGTCGAGGCTGACGGTGATCCACGAGCGCGACGCCGGCGGGGTGGCGACGTGGGTCGGGCCGGGTGGCTGCCGCGGCGGGCGCCGGTCGCGCCGTCTCATGTCGCCGTGATGCTGGTCATCATCCCGGCGTCCTCGTGATCGAGGATGTGGCAGTGGACCATCCAGGTCCCGGGCTGCTCGAAGGTCACGGCGACGTCGACGTAGCTGTCCGGTGGCACCGCCACGGTGTCCTTCCACACTTCCCGCTCGAGGGCCTGGCCGTCGGTGGATAGCACCCGGAAGTGCGCGCCGTGCACGTGCATCGGGTGGTCCATTCGGTGCTGCCCGGCGTTGCGGAAACGCACGAGGTAGGTGCGCCCGACCTGCACGTCGAACGTCTCAGCGTCGGGGAAGACGTCGCCGTTGATCGTCCAGGCCATGCCCATGCCTGCGGACATCGTCATCGCGTCGGCGAGCACCATCTCGATGTCCGGTTCGCGGCTCAGCAGGTCGGGGTCGAGGTCGCTGGGTGCGGGCGGGATGAAGGGCGAGACGGCCGCGGGAGCGTCCGAGGCGGTGTAGTGGACGGGGATGGTCATTCCGTTGTCGCGCTCGTTGGTGATCGACAAGCCCGACCCCAGGTGGCCGACCGGGGCGACCTCGACGTCGTAGCGCTCGCCTGGGGCGATGCTGAGCCGGCGGGTGTTGTAGGGCTCGACGAGGGGTGCGCCGTCGGTGTGGGTGACGCGCACGTCGAGTGGGAACGTCAGGTCCTGGGTCTTGGCGGTCGAGGCGTTCACCAGCCGGAGCTTGGCGATCTGCCCGCCGGTGATGCTGATCGGCTCGATGTCCTGGCCGGTGCGGCCGTTGACGGTGTCGACGTCGCCGACGACCTCCATGTGACCGGTGGTGCGATCCACGACCCAGTCGTCGAGCACGAGGACCTGGTCGAGGTCGTAGCGCGCGTCCGCGGGTTCGCGGACGATGAACGGTGCATACATGCCGCGATCGACCTGGTCGCGCACCGGTCGTTCGTGTGAGTGGTACCAGTACGTTCCTGGGCGGGCAGCGGTGAACTCGTACCGGTGCTCTCGTCCGGGGTCGATCAGGATGCCTGGACCGTCCTGGTCGGCGGGCACGCTCATCCCGTGCCAGTGGATGTTGGTCGCGGTGTCGGTCGAGTTCGTGACGTCGATCTGCAGCCGCTGCCCTACGTCGACGACGATCGGCACCCCGGCCCCGTGGACGACTTCGCTTGCAGCGTCCGCGTAGAGATACCGTTCGACGGACCGACCACCCAGCGTCATCTCTGCGGTGGTGATGTCGAGGTCGACGACCCCCTGCGTGGTCGCTCCGGTGATGTCGTACCGGTCGACCGCGGGGAGATCGATGCTCTCCTGGACCGCGGTGTCTGCGGCGGGAGCCAGCGCACGGCTGACCGCGAACGCAGCACCGCCCGCGGCCAGGACGACGGCGGTCGTTGCGACGACGACAGGACGACGGCGGATCATGCTCGGGGTGCTCCTCAGGCGATCGATCCGGGGTCTGGGGACCCCTCGGCTCCCGTCTAGCGTCGCTTGTGTAGATCAAGCCGCTTCAGCGGCTTCCATGAAGTTTCGCTGAAGTTCCCGACGAGGCGGTGCGTGCGTCCACGACACACCGTGCGCGAGACGAACGCTCGCGACCAGCGACTTCGCCCGCCCTGCGGGGCGCCGTGCGGCGGTCTCGAGACCTGTTCGCACGCCAGGATTGCGCCGGTGGGCGATGACAGCACCGCATGGGCTGCCTAGCATCGTCGCGACCCAGGCGCCGACTGGGTGGGTCGAGCAGAACGCCGAGTCCTGCCGCTGCTCGACGACCCGCAGACCGCACGGGCAGGAGCGGGGGAACCAGGATGGACGGGCACGTCGTGCCCTTGGGGTGAAGCCGGTCTCGATGGACCGGCCGGGCTGCTCCGGCCCGAACCCGACAGCTCACCTCGCAGGCGGCAGGAGTCGTCGATGCCCGCACGCCCCTTCGCCCGAGCGCGCCACCGCGCGGCCGGGCGCAGCCGAACGCCCCTGACCGACGCACAGGCCGTGGCCGCCTCCGGTCTGTCTGCCGCCGGGCGCCGCACCGGAGCTGCCGTGGCGACGTCGGGCATGGTCGTCTCCCTGGTGGCAGCCCCGGCGTCCGCGGCGGTGCCCTCCCATCACGAGAGCCGGATCGCGCTGCTGGACACTGCACGACTCACGTCGGCGGCCAGAGCGGTGATCGAGTCCGGGCCGGTCGTCGCGACTCCGGCCGAGGCGACCTGGACGTTCGACAATCCCGTTGCTACGGCGGTAACGCCACCGCCGGCCCCCGAGCCGGAGCCGGAGCCGCAGCCCGAGCAGGCCCCGGCTGCGACTCGCAGCACGGCCCGGGACGAGACGCCTGCACCGTCGCCCGGGATCGGGGCGCCCGCGCCGGCCAGCGCGAACGGCAGCGCGATCGTCGAGGCAGCATCGAGCCTCGTGGGGGTGCCCTACGTGTGGGGCGGCACCACGCCCAGCGGCTTCGACTGCTCGGGGTTCACCTCGTACGTGTACGCGCAGGTCGGGGTGACGCTGCCGCGGACGTCCGCGCAGCAGCGGTACGCGGGGGTCGAGGTGCCGCGGGACCAGGCTCAGCCCGGCGACCTGATCTGGTCGCCGGGGCACATCTCGATCTACGCCGGCGGGAACCTGCAGGTCGATGCGCCGGTTCCGGGCAAGGCCGTGCAGATCCGCGAGATCTGGCAGACCTCGCCGGTGTTCATCCGGGTCGGCTGACGCCAGCGCTGTGCGGCGTCGCGGTCGCGCCGTACAGCGCTGTGCCGACGGGCGGCGTGGAGGTGCACCGTCGGGAGCTTCAGCTGTCGGCGGGATGGTGCCCTTCGTGCACGTCGCTGCTGGGGACCGTCGGCTCCTCACCGCTGATGAGCGGCCCGAGGACGAAGGTGGAGAACGCGAAGGCGATCGCGAAGAGCACGAGAGCGCCGGCTGGCAGCCAGAGCGACCCGCTGCGCCTGTGCAGCTTGACCAGCATGGGGACGGTGGCGGCCAGCCCGAGCACGCCGAAGAGGGCGGTCCCGCCGGAACCCGCGACAATCGCAGTACCGACCAACGGGCCGACGTGGTGCAGGACGTGCGGTGCCAGTCCCACCACCGCACCGAGCGCGCTGCTCGCTGCGGACCACAGCGCTCGGGTGCGGGATCGGGGGTTCGTCGCGTCCGCGAGCTGGGCAGGCGTGTCGACCGGTTCCGGTGGCATGGCCACCAGGCTCGACCCGGTGTGCTGAATGCTCCGTTCAGGGTTCATGAAGGTCCGACGAAGTCCCGGGCCGAGACGGGTGCACGGGAGGTCGGCGTCGGCGGCTGGTCACCACGCCCGAGCCGACGGCGATCAGTGCCGCGACCGTCGCCACCGCCACCGGGGCGTCCCGTGCGCGGTCCGCTGGTGACAGTGCGGTGCGTAAGGGGATCTGCGCAGTGAGGGTCTCCGCGGTGAACAGCGACGTCCGGAGGTTCATCGTGCCGTCGGGAGCGATCACGGCGCTCACCCCCACCGTGGACGCCTGGATGACGGCGCGCCCGTGCTCCACCGCCCGCAGGCGGGACATGGCGAGCTGCTGGGTCGACTGGGGGCTGCGTCCGAACGAGGCGTTGTTGGTGGGCACCGCGATGAACTGCCCACCTCGGACCACTGCATCACGCACGAGGTTGTCGTAGGCGACCTCGAAGCAGATCGCGGTGGCGGCCGGGATGTCGCGGTGGAGGCGGGGGGCCGGAACGGACAGGACCCCGGGCTTCGTCCCAGGGATCATGTCGATGCTGACGCGGTCCACTTCGGGGGAGAACACGCGGACCAACGCGCGCAGGGGGACGTACTCGCCGAACGCAGCCGGTTGCTGCTTGGAGTAGGACGTCAGGGGCCCCCGCCGGGGATCCCACACGACCATGTCGTTGTAGCGCCCTGCGGGGGTGTCGCGGTCTGTGCCGACCAGGATCGGGGCGTTGATCGCCGCGGCCCCCTCTTGCACCAGTGCTGCAGCCCGCGGGTCCTGACGCGGGTCGATGTCGGTGGCGTTCTCGGGCCAGATCACCAGGTCGACAGGCTCCGCTCCGGGCTGCGTGGCCAACGACTTGGTGCCCTCGACGTGGTTGGTGAGCACTCGCCAGGCCCGGGCGGCCCCGTCCGTGCCTGGTTCGGGCACGTTCCCCTGGACGACACCGACTCGCAGCGTCCCGGCTTGCGCACTCGTGTCCAGCGGCACGGCCGGTCCCACCAGCACCGCCGCCGCGGCCAGGGCCGTCAGCCAGACACCCGTGCGGACCTCGCCCCGGCGCCAGGCTGTCAGCGTCGCGGTCAGCAGGTACGCAATCAGCGCCACGGCGAAGGACACCAACGGCGCGCCGCCGAGCCACGCCAGACCCAGCAGCGGGCCATCGGTCTGCGAGAAGGCCAGCCTGCCCCAGGGGAAGCCGCCGAATGGCCAGACCGCGCGGAGCTGCTCCCCCGCCACCCAGACCGACGCAAAGACGACAGCCTGGACCGTCGTGCGGCTAGTCACCCAGCGCGCCCGCCTGGCCGCCGCCCAGGCTGCTCCCACCGCGGCGACGAGGATCGACTCGACAGTGGCCAGGGCGAACCATGCCACTGCGCCGGCGGCCTGCTGGGCCCAGGAGACGTGGACGAGGAAGAAGCTCAGGCCCCAGACGAACCACCTTGCGGTGACCGCGCGCACCGACTCCACCTCACGGTGCGCGGCAAGCAGCGCGACCCCGACGAGCGCTGCCGGCCACCAGCCAAGATCAGGGAAGGCCGCCGCGGTGATCAGCCCTCCGGCCGCGGCCGCCCCGAGCCAGCGCACTGAGCCTCCTGGACGCAGCGCGCGGGCTCGGGGCACCGGGGACGGGAGGACGGGCGCAGTCGCTGCGGGCATGTGGCGCGGCTGGTCAGGATGCGTAGGCGGCAGGCTCGCCGTCGAAGGTGGTTGCGCACTGCGTCGAGCAGAAGGAGAACGTCTGCTGCCGCCACTGCCGGGTGGCCGCCGCTTCCGCAGGATCGACGGTCATGCCGCACACCGGGTCGACCACGGGTGCCTGGGAGCTGGGGGTCATGGTGGTGTGCCCTTCGTGTTCGGCCGTCACGTGGACGGCTGGTTCGGCGTGCGGTGTGCTGGTGGTGCTGACGGCCAGGGCGCGCGGGGTGAACCGGCGCAGGCGGTTGGCGTTCGCGACGACGGACAGCGACGACAGCGCCATCGCGAGCGCTGCGAGCATGGGGCTCAGGAGCAGTCCGAACGCGGGGTAGAGCACGCCGGCGGCGATCGGGATGCCGATGGCGTTGTACCCGAACGCGAACACCAGGTTCTGGCGAATGTTTCGCATCGTCGCGCGCGACAGGTCGATCGCCGTGACGAGTCCCGTCAGCGATCCGGAGATCAGGGTGATGTCGGAGGACTCGATCGCCACGTCGGTGCCGGTGCCGATCGCGGATCCGACGTCGGCCTGGGCGAGCGCGGGCGCGTCGTTGATCCCGTCGCCGACCATGCCGACCACTCGCCCCTCGGCCTGGAGGCGTCGCACCTCGCTGGCCTTGTGCTCCGGCAGAACCTCCGCGACGACACGTGCGATGCCGACCTGGCGGGCGATGGCACCCGCCGTGACGCGGTTGTCGCCGGTCATCATCACCACGTCGATGCCGCGGGCGGTCAAGGCTGCGACCGCCTGGGCGGAGGTGTCCTTGACCGTGTCCGCGACGGCGATGACCCCGGCGGGCATCCGGTTGATCGCGACGAGCATCGCCGTCTTGCCTTCCGCGGCGAGCCGGCCGGCTTCGCGAAGCAGCGCACCCGCGGCCACCCCGTGTCCGCTAAGCAGACGCTCGTTGCCCACCAGGACCTGGGAGCCGTCGAGCACGGCGATGATGCCCTGTCCGGTGACGGAGTCGAACTGCTGCGGGCGGCTCAGGCGCAGTCCACGCTCGAGAGCTGCCGCAACGATCGCGGACGCCAGGGGGTGCTCGGAAGCCTGTTCTGCGGAGGCCACACGTGCCAGGAGCTCGTCGGCCTGGAAGTCGGGAGTGGGCAGGACGTCGGTCAGCACGGGCGCGCCGTTGGTGATGGTGCCGGTCTTGTCCAGGACGATCGTGTCCAGCTTGTGCGCGGTCTCGAGGGCCTCGGCGGAGCGGATGAGGATGCCGTTCGTGGCGCCCTTGCCCGTGCCGACCGTGATCGACAGTGGTGTCGCGAGCCCGAGGGCGCACGGGCAGGCGATGATCAAGACGGACACCGCCGCGACGAGGGCGTAGACCACGGACGGCGGTGGCCCCACGAGGTACCAGGCGACGAACGTCCACACGGCTGCCGCCATGACCGCGGGCACGAAGTAGCTCGAGACCTTGTCCACCAGGCGCTGGATGGGTGCCTTCGAGCCCTGTGCCTCACGGACCAGGCGGATGATCTGGGCGAGCATCGTCTCGGCCCCGACCCGGGTCGCGACGTAGCGCAGGGAACCGGTCTGGTTGATCGTCGCGCCGATGACCGTGTCGCCCACCGACTTGGCCACGGGCATCGGCTCGCCGGTGACCATGGACTCGTCGACGGCTGAGGCTCCCTCGAGCACCTCGCCGTCGACGGGCAGCTTCTCGCCGGGGCGGATGATCACCACGTCGCCGCGCTGCACGTCTTCGATCTCGACGTCGATCTGCGTCCCGCCGCGCTCGACGCGCGCGGTGCGCGGCTGGAGCCCGATCAGTGCCCGGATCGCCTCGCCGGTGCCCGCCTTCGCGCGTGTCTCCAGGAGCCGCCCGAGCAGGATGAGCGTGATGATCACGCCCACCGCCTCGTAGTAGACCTCCCGGGACTCCGCGGGTAGCAGACCCGGGGTGAAGGTCGCGATCAGGCTGAACCCGAACGCCGCGATGGTGCCCAGGGTGATCAGGGAGTTCATGTCGGCCGCGCGGTGGCGCAACGCGAGCCATCCGGTGCGGTGGATCGGCGCCCCGGTGTACACCATGACCGGCGCGATCAGCAGGAGCTGCACGAGCGGGTCGAGCAAGACCGGCGGCACCCAGGTAGCCCCGAGGAGCGTGGTCGCCATGACCGCGAGCAGGACGGGGGTGGTCAATGCCGTCCCGGCGAGCACGCGGTTGCGCAAGTCCTTGACCTCCGCGGCGCGTTCCCGGGCTTCGGTGTCGATGGCGCCCTGGACCAGGGGGTCGTGTTCGGGCTCCGAACTGCGGCCCGTGCGGTGGTCGGGCTCGACGAGGGTGCTCTCGGGGTCCGTCGGGTCGTCGACCACCCGCAGCGTGCCGTGCAGCATGTTCATCCCGCAGGCGAAGCCGAACTCACCGGACTGGGTCGGTATGAAGTCGATCTCGGTGACACGGTGCGCCGCGAGGGCGGCGTTCACTTTGAACTCGGGCAGGACCAGGCGCGAGGAGCAGTCGCCGGTCTCCTGGCGGTCGAAGCGCAACCGCACGGGCGTTCCGCGGACGACCTCGATGACGTCCGGTGAGTAGCCGCCCTTGACGACGATGGTGGCGACCTGTCTTCCGTCGCGGAGCTCGGCGCGGCTGCTGGTGCGCGGCCCGAAGAAGTACCACCCCAGTCCTGCTGTCAGAACGGCGGCTGTGAAAATCACGATCAACGCGACCATGGCTTGACCCCTTGGAAGATCCCGTAGCGGCCGGCCGCTCATTCCGCCGGCATCGGCCATACCCCCTGGGGGTATGAGTCGACACTAGATCGATGCTCCCTGCGATTCGGTGAGCCCCGGGTTGAGGTTGGGTCAAGAGCTCGCCCTCCCGGTGCCCCTGATCGAATCTTCACCGAGAGCCAACCGAGGCTTGGGCAGTTCTCTTCGACGCTGGTGCGGTGCGAGTTCCCCCCGATGCGGCGCCCTGCAGGTCCACCCGGTGACGGCTCGGCACGCCGGCATGGCGCGTCACCGCGCAGCTCCGCAGTCGGCCGCGGAGGTCGATCCGGACACGCGTCCACAGGCTGCGGACCGCCCACCAGCTCGAGGGCGACACGCTCTGCCGAGCGATGCTGCCGACGACGCACTGAAGGCGGAGTCGTCAGCTCCTGGAGCGCCCGCGGCAGGGGTCCGCCGACCGCGGGACGTCGTATCGCGTTCCGCCCGCCGCGAGCAGGAGCGCGCCCGGCGCCGACGCGGAGCGGCCAAGGCCGCTGTCGCCGCCGCCGTCGCGCTCGGCGTGGCCGGGTTCGCCACCGCCTCCCTGGGTGGGGTGCAACAGGGCGTGGCCGGGACGATCGAGCCCATGCCCACACCGGCGGCCTCGGCGCCGGGCGGGCCGGGTTTCCCCCCGGCCCGCGTCGTAGAGGATCGGCAGGCGGCGGTGATCGAGGCCAGCGGCACGCTGCGCGCGGCGCAGGCCGTCAAGACGGCGGCCGTTGCGGCCTCGGTCCCCGCCGAGGCGACGTGGCAGCTCGACGAGGCGATCGGCGACCTGCGGGCCGCTATCACGGTGACTCAGGCGGCCCAACCCGCGGTCCTGGCGCTTCAGCCACCTGTGGCCCCCTCCCCGGTGCGGCCCCTGGATGCAGTGATCTCGACGCCCGGTGAGCAGGCAGAACCCGCGCCCACCACAACGGCGACCGCCCTGTCGCAGTCCCTGCCGGAGGCCTCCGACGCCGTGGTGGCCGCGCCTGTCCGCTCCGATGGTGGATCCGGGGCGAGCGTGGACGCAGCCGTGTCGCTGCTCCTGGCTCGGACCGACCGGGTCGCGGCGTTGACGGCCGAGCTCCAGGTCGTGACCGCGCAGGCGCAGGAGGCCGCGGTAGCGGCCGCTGCCGCGCGGGTGGCTGAGCAGGAGGCGGCAGCGCGCAAGCAGGCGCAGCGGACCTCGCTCGACCAGTACGCCAACGGCGAGATCCCGCTGAGCGCCTTGTGTGAGCTGGACTTCGCGCCCGGCCATCAGCAGCGTTGCGATGCCACAGACGCGCTCGAGGAGCTGAACACGGCGTTCGAGCGGGTGTTCTCGACCAGCTTGGTGGTGACCGACTCCTACCGGTCCTACGCGGCGCAGGTCGCCTGCCGGCGGAACAAGGGCAGTCTGTGCGCCACGCCCGGGACCTCGAACCACGGGACCGGGGTCGCGGTCGACTTCGGGGGCGGGGCGTCGTCGTTCGGGACGAGCGAGCACGAGTGGTTGCTCGAGCACGCCGGCGAGTACGGGTGGACCTTGCCGAGCTGGGCGCGCGCCTCGGGCTCGAAGCCGGAGCCGTGGCACTGGGAGTACGTCGGCTGAGCGCAGCCGGGGATACTGCCGGACGCGTCACTCAGGTGCCGAGCAGGACGAACGGCGCCGCGCGACCGTGGCGCGGCGCCGTTTTCCCTGTCGGCTGGGCGTCCTTCAGGGGATCCGCTCGTGGTCCTCGCGGGTCAGCCCACCGCCGGCGGGCGGCGTGGTTTCGTGGTCGTGGTCGTGGTCGTGGTCGTGGCTGGTGGGTCCGTCGTGCGGGCCGTGGACGTGCCCGTTGCCGCGGCCCATGAAGAACATCATCGCCACCATGCCCAGCGGGCACGCGAGCAGCAGCGCGTAGGGCAGTGCCCGGGACAGGTCCACTCCGAAGGCCAGGAGCAGCGCCAGGACGAGGGCCGCCCCGATCGCCATGTGCTTGAGGTGGTGCTTGATCACGTCGTGCTCCGATTCGCTCGCTGGTGCGGGACTGGGTCGTTCCCCATCGTGATCACCCGGGGTGAAGGTCAGGCCGCGGGTGCGGTCAAGGCTCGATCAAGGATCTGGCCCGGACGCAGACAGCGGCGCCACCGGCACGGGGGTGCACCGGTGGCGCCGCGATCGCGGGGCGGCTCACATGTCCGCGAGCAGTGCCTTCATCTCGGCGATCTCGGTGGTCTGGTCGGCGATGATCGTGTCGGCGAGCTCGAGTGCGTCCTCGTTCTGCCCGCGGTTGCGGTAGTCCTCGGACATGGTGATCGCGCCGGTGTGGTGGTCGATCATCATCTCCAGGAACATCCGGTCGAAGTCGGCGCCGGCGTCTTGGAGCTGCTGCATCTGGCCGTCGTCGGCCATGCCGGTGTGCTCACCGGAGTGGTCCATGCCACCCATGGAGTCGTCGGCCTCGGCCGGCTGCTCGCCCCAGGTCTGCAGCCAGGAGGTCATGAGGTCGATCTCGGGCTGCTGGGCGAACTGGATCCGCGCGGCGAGTTCCTGCACGGGCTCGCTCTGGGCGCGGCCCTCGGCGAGCACGGCCATGTCGAGTGCGCCCTGGTGGTGCAGGATCATCATCTGGGCGAACTCCACGTCGGCGTCGTTGTGCTCGACGGACGTTGCCGCCGTGCTGGTCGCGCCGGAGGGGCTCTGCTGGTCGGTCGAGGTCTGCTCGCCGGTCGAGCAGGCGCTGAGCAGGAGCCCGAGTGTGAGGGTCGCTGCCACGGCGGCGACGGCTCGGGGGATCTTCGGGGACATGAGGGGTGCTCCTCGGTCGGCTGAGGGCTCGTCGCGTGCCGGGGGTCAGGCGACGGGCGTGGTCGTGCTGTCGGTCGTGGTGTGCTCGTCGGCGGTGGCGCCGCTGCAGCGGGTCCCGCCGCAGCACTCGTGGGCCGGGGCGGTCGTCTCGGCGGTGCTGGACTGGCAGCAGCTGTCGCTCATGGGGTCTCCTGTGGTCGGTGGGTGGTCAGTCAGGCAGCCGGGCCTGGACTTCCTTGAGCAGGTCCTGGGGCGCGAGCCACATGGACGGGTAGTTGCCGGACCACGCGCGTTCGCCGTCGGCGTCGACCAGGACGAAGCTGTGTCCGGGCAGCCCCTCGTGCATGCCGGTGCCGAGCGTCCCGTACTCCTCGGAGACGGTGCCGTCGTCCAGCAGGAACGGGGTGGTGACGCCGTAGGTGTCCATGTCAGCGCTGATCTGCTCGGCGGTGTTCATCACGATGGGCAGCACGGTGATGCCGGCCTCCGCGAAGGCGGGGTCCTTCTCGATCTCGCCCATCTGCTGCAGGCAGGACCCGCAGCCGGCGCCCTCGTTGAAGTACAGGACGACCGGCGAACCGCGGAAGTCCGAGAGGGTGACGCTCGATCCGTCGCTGGCCTGCAGCGTGAAGTCCGGTGCCGGCCCGAGGTCGCTGGAGGTCGTCTCGCGGGCGCTGAGCAGGGCTGCGGTCACCACCGCGACCATCAGGACGACGATCAGCGCCGACGCGCCGGTCATGACGAGCTTGCGGCGCCGGTCGTGCCGGCGCTGGTCCTCGCGGACCTGCGCGAGTGCGACGGCCCGTCGTTCCCGGGCAACCTTGGCGGACGTCATCGTGCGGCTCCTTCGTGGTCGCCGTGGCAGCTGTTCTCCGCCGCGGCGTGCGGCTCGTGGGTGTCCTGGGGTGTGGTCTCGGCCGCGGGCGAGCTCGTGGTCCTGGAGCGTCGCCGCTCGGACAGGGTGCCCCAGACGAACAGCGCGGCCAGTGCCACCAGTCCGAGTCCGAGGACCGGCTCGGGAATGGGTGAGCTCCAGTCCTCGAACCGGGAGAACACCGTGGTCAGGCCGCGGCCGATCGCCGCCTGCGCCTCGGTCCCCCGGGTCATGTCGGGGCTGCCGGCGAGCAGGATGACGGCGACTCCCATGACGGTGAAGCCGACCGCGACGGCGATGTTCAGCGAGTTCGTGACGAGGGTTCGTCCGGCCAGACGCACACGCACGAGCTTGGGGCTCAGCCAGCGCCGGTCGCGCAGCCGGGCCTTGTCCCAGATCAACGCCATGACGAACAGCGGGAAGACCATCCCGAAGACGTACGCGAGCCCCAGGAGCAGCCCGCCGGCCGCTGACCCGGACAGGGCCGACAGCGTCATCACGCCGGCCAGGACCGGCGCGCAGCAGCTGGACGCGATGCCGGAGAACACCCCGAGCGCGTAGAAGCTGCCGGTGTCGCCGCGGCGCGTGTCCGGGGTGCGCAACGCGCTCGGCAGCGACCACATCCGCCCCGACAGGGCCAGGGCCGCCAGGGCGAGCATGAGGGCCCCGCCGGCGTAGTACAGGGGTGCGTGGTACTTGGCGATCGCCCCGGCGACCATGCTGACGCCGAGGGTGATGGGCAGCAGCACCGTGGCCAGCCCGGCCGCGAACACGAAGGTCAGGGGCAGCAGGCGCCAGCGACGGTTCTTCACCGCCCCGGCGAGGTAGCTGGGCGCCAGGAACACGATGCAGCAGGGAGCGAACAGGGCGACGCCGCCGGCGAAGAACGCGGCCAGGACGCTGCCCGTGGTCAGCAGCTGGGACCCCATCAGCGCACCGCCGCGAGGTGGACGTCGCTGCCGCGCTCGCGCAGCAGGTCCAGCAGGCGGCCAGAACGCAGCTTGCCCGAGCTCACGAACGCGCCGTCGAGGAGGACGAGCGGGCTCATCGCAGGCCGGTGCTGAGCGACGAGCCGCGCACCCTCCTCGGAATTGATCTCGAGGACCTCGAGGTCCAGGGGGACGACCTCGCGCAGCCGCCCGAGGGTCTGCAGCGCGGCGTCGCACAGGTGGCACGCGGGTGAACGGACCACCGTGACACGCGGGGTGGGCGCACCTGGGCAGGCCCCGGAGAACTCGAGCATGCCTCAACGGTGCCGTGCGGTTCTTGCGTGGCGGTCAGGGGTGCATTGATTTCCGATGAAGCCTCGAGGGTGCTGCTCACTAGGGGGTGGTGTTCCGGGGTGCGGCGGGAAGCCGGACGATGAACGTCGAGCCGTGGCCGGTGCCGTCGGATGTGGCGCGGATCGAGCCGTGGTGGGCGTGCACCAGCGCGCGGCAGATCGCCAGACCGACGCCGGATCCACCGCGGCCGCGATCGCGCGCGCTGTCCACCCGGTAGAACCGCTCGAAGACGTGCTCCAGGTGTTCGGCGGGGATCCCCTCTCCGGTGTCGGCGACCGTCAGCTCGACGGTGTCCGGCGCGCTCGGTGCGGCGCGCAAGGTGATCGTCCCGCCGGCTGGTGTGTGCCGCACCGCGTTGACGACCAGGTTGTCGAGGACCTGGGCGAGCCGGACCCGGTCGACCCGGACCGTCCCGGCGCCGGGGGCTGCCTGCACCTCGATGCTCACGCCGGCGGTGTCGGCGCGTTCGCGTCCGGCCAGCGCCGCGGCGTCAAGGAGGTCGGAGGCCGGGACGTCGGCCAGCTGCAGGTCCAGCTCGCCGCTCTCGGCGCGGGTCACCGCCGCGAGGTCGCGCGCCAGGCGGTTGAGCCGTTGAGCCTGGTCGTGCAGGACGGCGACGGTCTCGGTGTCGAGCACGCGCACCCCGTCCTCGATCGCCTCGATGTACGCGGCGATGGTCGCCGCCGGGGTCCGCAGCTCGTGCGCGACGTCGGCGATCAGCCGTTCGCGCAGTCGCGCGTCATCCTCTAGGTGCGCGGCCATGGTGTTGAACGCGGCGGCCAGCGTGTCGAACTCGGTGCCGATCCCGGGCAGCGGGACGCGCGCGTCGAAGCGTCCGGCACCAATCTGCGCGGCGGCGCGGGACATCTGCGCCACGGAGCGTCCGATGCGGCGGGTGAGCAGCACACTGACCGCCAGCGCGGTCACGCCGGCGACCACGATCGCCAGGGCGAGGGCGATGGTGCTGGCTGACTGGAACGCCTCCTCGATGTGCAGGTCGGCGAGCTCGTGGTCCTGGACGCCCGCTTGCAGCAGGTGCTCGTGGAACAGCGCGGGCCCGACGAGGGTCGCCACGATCCAGGCGGTGACCGCGGCAGCGAGGAGCACCAGGGCGATCGAGACCAAGAGGCGACGGCCGAGAGTGCCGGGGCCGATCGCGTCGCGGGTGTTCATCCGGGGCCCATCCTGTAGCCGACACCGCGCACGGTGCGCACGAACCGCTGTTCCTGTGCGGTGTCCCCGAGCTTGCGGCGCACGTGCAGGACGTGGACGTCGACCAGGTGCTCGTCGCCGACCCAGCCTTCACCCCAGACCGCACGGATCAGGGCAGGTCGCGAGAACACGATGCCCGGACGTGAGGCGAGGGCCGCGAGCACGTCGAACTCCAGGCGGGTGAGAAGGGCGCGTTCGCCGTCGACGTCGACCTCGCGGGCATCGAGGTTCAGCCGCAGTCCCCCGATCGAGATGACGCGCGCGTCCGAGGCGGGCACGGCGTCCGGTGCGGGTGGTGCCGGGTGCCGGGGTCGGCGCAGCATAACGCGGATCCGCGCGACCAGCTCGCGCGGGCTGAACGGCTTGCTCATGTAGTCGTCGGCGCCGACCGACAGACCAATGAGGGTGTCGACCTCCTCGCTACGCGCGGTCAGCATGACGACGTAGCAGTCGGAGAAGGTCCGCAGCTGCCTGCACACCTCGATACCGTCCAGGCCCGGGAGCCCGAGGTCGAGGACCACGACGTCCGGGTCAACCTCGCGCAGCAGGGCGACGGCCTCGGTCCCGTCATGGCAGAGCGTGACCTCGAAGCCCTCGCGCTCGAGGTAGCCGCCGATCACGGCGGCGAGCGGCTTCTCGTCATCGACGACCACGGCACGCAGGGCGACAGGAGGGTTCATGCGGGCCATTGTGTCGCCGGCTTCGAGCGAGAGCGTCGCACCGGTCGGTGGCTTCATCGAACCTTGATCGAACGTTCGAGCCGGTCACGGCCTGCTTGATCCAACGTCAACCGACTTCGCGGGGTGCTCTCAACCTGACCGCGAGACCGTGGCCGGGCCGGCTCCCCTGTCGGCGAATCCCGACGACAGGAAGACCCGACGTGCGCCCCGTCCTGTTCAGCATCTTCGGCCTCGACATCCAGACCTACGGCGTGAGCAAGGCCGCGGCCGCGCTGATCGCCGCCTATCTGCTGGGACGGGGGTTCACCCGGTTGGGGCTCAAGCGTGACAGCGCGCACTCCCTGGTGTTCTGGGCCACGATCTGGGGGTTCGTGGGCGCGAAGGTCTACTTCCTGCTGGAGAACGTCGACGACCTGAGCTGGCACCATCTGGGCGGCATGGGGTTCACCTGGTACGGGGGGCTCATCGCCGGCGTGGCGTCCGCGCTCGTCGTGATCCGCCGGCACCGTCTGCCGCTCGGGCAGGTCGCGGGGGCGGCGGCGATCCCGCTCACGGTCGCGTACGGCGTGGGTCGTCTGGGTTGCTTCCTCGCCGGTGACGGAACCTACGGCAGGCCGAGCGACCTGCCCTGGGCGATGGCCTTCCCGCACGGCGCGGTTCCCAGCACCGTGCCCGTCCACCCGACCCCGCTGTACGAGACGATCGCCGCCTTCGTGATCGCCGGGGTGCTGTGGTCGGCTCGCCGATGGCTCCCGGGTGCCGGGTTGTTCGGGGGGTACCTGGTGCTCAGCGGTCTGTCCCGGTTCGCCGTGGAGTACCTGCGGGTCAACACCCCCGTGGTCGCAGGGCTCACGCAGCCGCAGCTGTGGTCGGTGCTCAGCGTGGCAGCGGGCGCCGTGATCGTGCTGCTCTCGCGCCGCTCGAACCCGCCGCGGCCGATCGAGTCGAGCGACGACAGCGACGACGCGGCGCCTGCGGTCGTGCGCTAGTAGCGCAGCGGAAGCCCCGGTGCGCTGAGCCGCCCCACCGCTCTCACATCGCGTGGCTGTGGCCGTGGCTGAGGCTGTGTCGGGGAACGGTTGCGCCGGTCGCTGTCACGACCACGACGGCGATGGCCGTCGTGAGCGGGATCGCCAGGACGAGCCCGACGGAGGACACCGCGGTGCGCACGATCTCGGCGGCGAACTGCCCGCTGGTCAGGGTCGAGAGCAGCGGCAGCTGGTAGATGAGCAGCAGCAGCAGGACCGGCAGCGATGCGCCGGTGTACGCGAACGCGATGGTGTAGACCGTGGAGGCGATGTGGTCGCGCCCGATCCGCATCCCGCCGCGGAACAGCTCGAGCCGCGTGGCGTGCGGGGACGCGGCGCGCAGCTCCCAGACCGCCGAGGCCTGCGTGATGGTGACGTCGTTGAGCACGCCGAGGCCTGCGAGGACGAGCCCGGCGAGGAACAGGCTTCGCAGGGAGACAGCGCCGACGTCGCCGAGTAGCTGCGCCAGCCGGTAGTCGTCCTCGCTGGTCACCCCGGACAGGTGCGCCCATCGCGCCCCGAGGGCGCCGAGCCCTGTGGTCAGGGCCAGGCCGGCCAGCGTCCCGATCAGCGCGGTGGAGGTGCGCAGCGAGAGCCCGTGCGCCAGGTACAGCACGGCGGTCATGATGACGGTCGAGGCCGCCAGCGCCACGACGACCGCGTTCTCGCCGGCGAGCAGCGCTGGCAGGACGTAGACGCCGATCACGGCGAACGCGGCGATGAGGCCCAGCAGCGCCCTGGCTCCTCGGTAGCCGGCGACGAGCACGATGGAGATCGCGAAGAGAGCCAGGAGCGCACCGAGCGGCAGGCTGCGCTGGAAGTCGTGCCACGCCCACACCTCGTCGTCGGTCTGGGTCGCGGGATACCACTCCACCACGATGCGGGTGCCCGCGCCCACGTCGTCCGGGGTCAACGTGGCGGTGGCCCAGATCTGAATGCTCCGTCCGGCCTGCGGGCCGCTGGTCACGTCGGCACTGACGCGCAGGCAGGTGACCGTCTCCGGGATGCTGCCGTCCGGTCGCTGGTCCTCGACGGTCCCCTGGCAGCTCTCCTGGGCGGTCCCGGTGACCACGGCCGTCGGGTACTGCACCTCGACGGGCTCGATGACCCGCGCGGTCTGGCGTCGTTCACCGGGCCAGGTCGCGGCCATGGCTGCCACGGCCAGCACCAGCAGCGGGATGAGCACGGCGCTGACGACGACCGTCAGCCGGTTCCGAGGGCGACTCACAACTTGACCCCATCCAGCCCCGGGTCAGGCGCCCGGCGGCGGGCACACGGTAGGGAGCCGCACCCGGTCACCGGCCGTGCCGTTGGTCCCGGAACCGGCCATCTTGATCAGACCTTCATGCCGCGACCGCGAAGACTTGACCGCGCGCCGAGAGGCTTGAGGGCATGCGGAGCAGGAGTCGACCGGTGAGGAGCGCGGGGGGATGTGGTGGTGCCAGATGAGTGCCCTCGGATGGGTCGTCATGGGCTGCGTGTGGGTCGCGGTCGTCGCGTTGGCGGTGTGGGCTGTCTCGCGGTTGTTCCCGTCCCGCGCTGCGAGCACGCCGCGTGCCGCGCTCGATGAGTGGCTGGCTTCGGGTGAGATCGACATCGACCTGTACCGGCGCCTGCGGGCGGATCTCGACGCAGCCGCCTCGAATGCCCCGGTGAACCGATGGTGATGGTCGCTCGAGAGCCCACCTGCAGGGCAGCATCTGGCGCCCGGCGCACTCGCCAGCGCAGGTTCGCGCCCGCCGGGTTCGCCGCGGCCGCGGTGCTCACGCTCACCGCGGCTCTCGCGCCCGTCGACAGCGCGGCCGGGGACACCCTCGACGACAAGCAACGCGCCGCTCAGCAGCGCGCCGACGCCGCAGAGCGCCAGTACGAGCTGCTGCAGGAGTCGGTCGAGGAGCTCTCGGCGGATCTCGCTCAGGCGGTGCTCACCCTTGAGGAGACGAAGGCGCGGCTTCCCGCCGCGCAGGCGGCACTCGACGCCGCGACCGTCCAGGCCGATTCCGCCCAACGCACGGCCACTCTCGCGCAGAGCAGACTCGAGGACACCGTGGGTCTGCGCGAGACGCTCCAGGACGAACTGGACACCGACGCCGCGCGCCGCGCGGAAGTCCGCTCGACGATCGCACAGCTCGCCAGGAGCGCCTACCAGGGCTCGGGATCGACCGCGGCGCTCGAGGTCGTCGTCGGCGCGGCGAGCATGGAGGACTTCGTCGACCGCGCGGAGACGGTCGCGACCGCACAGCGACTGCAGAGTCGTGCGCTCGAGGAGCTCGTCGTGCTCGAAGCGAACGCCCGCACAGGTCAGGCCCGGCTGGCTGCCGTCGTCGGCACCCTGACCGAGATGGAGGCGGCGGCCGAGGCGCAGGCGGAGGCTGCTGAAGCTGCACGAGCCGAGCAGCAGACCCAGACCATCGCACTGCAGCAGGCGGTCGCAGACCAGAGTGCCGCAGCGCAACGCATCGAGGGCATGCGCGGCCAGGCGCAGGCGGAGCAGGCTGCGGCCGACTCGATCCGCGCGGCCGCCGAGGCCGAGATCGCGCAGATCGCCGCGCAGGAGGAGGCGGCGGCGCGGCAGCAAGCGCCCGCAGCACCGGTCCGCCCCGCTCCGAATCCCGCCCCCGGGCAGGCGGCACAGCCGGTCGCACCGCCCGCGTCCAGCGGCGTCTTGTTCTCCAACCCGACCTCGATCGACCCTATGTACGTCACGTCGAACTACGGCATGCGCCTGCACCCGATCCTCGGGTACTACCGGCTGCACGCCGGCATCGACCTGCGCACCTACTGCAACACCCCGCTCTACGCCCCGCGCGACGGCACGGTCCAGTGGTCGGAATGGCGCAACGGCTTCGGGAACCAGGTCATGCTCAACTACGGCACCGTGAACGGGCAGTCGCTGATGAGCAGCTCGAACCACCTGACCCGATCTGTCGTGTCCTCGGGCCAGCAGGTTAGCCGGGGCCAGCTCATCGGCTACTCCGGGAACACCGGGCTGTCCGGGGCGTGTCATCTCCACTTCGAGGTGTACGTCGGCGGCAAGACCGTCGACCCCGCCCCGCTCCTGGGCCTGCGTTGACCACATGAACCGCCCGTCGATCCGACCCAGCCCGAGGAGTCCCGTGTCCACCACGCCGTCTGACCTGCCCGTCATCACCGTCGTGCAGGCCCCCGCGTGCCACTTCTGCGACGACGCGAAGCACGCCCTGACCGCCATGTCCCAGCAGACCCCGCTCGTGATCCGCGTCGTCGACATCGACAGTGACGAGGGGCGCGCACTCATCGCCGGGCACCGGCCGGCGATGAACCCGCTGGTCCTGCTCGACGGGCAGTACTTCTCCTCCGGCCGTCTGCCCCGCAAGAAGCTGGCGAAGGCGCTCCGGGACCGGACCGGGTCACCGACCGCCTGACGCGTTGAACGGACTCCTGACGGCCGGACCTCCTCGTTGGCTCTGGCTCTTCTTGACGATGCCCACATACCCGGTCCAGTCACGCCCGACCCGGCGAGCCCATCTCACCGAGGCGGCGATGCTGAGTCCAAACAGGTCGTGGAGCACGGGTGCGGGCAGGTCGGCGGCGAGCCCGATGAGGGCTGCGTTGCGGGACTGTCGCACCGAGATCCCGTGGCGCCGCAGGCGCTCAGCGAGGCCTGTGTAGGTGACGTGGCCGCCGGCGCCCCTGCCGGGGAACAGCCACTCCGGACCGCCCGCCCTCGACTCGATCAGGGGTGTCCCCCTCGACGCCACGTCGGCAGGCAGCTGCGCGAGCATGCGCCCGAGCCTTGGCGGGACCTCGATCAGGTGGCCGCCCGCGGTCTGGCGGAACCCGTCGACGGAGCCCGTGCGGGGGTCGGAGTTGAGGTTCGACTTCGTGAGCTCGGCGATGCGGATGAGGGGCAGTCCGTAGAGGAGCAACATCGCGCCCGCCGTCGCGACGTCGACGGGGATCGTCCGGTCGGTGAGGCACCGTCGCAGTTCAGCCCATCGCTCGTCGTCGGTCAGCACGATGGTCGGCTCACGTGCCTCGGGATAGGTGACCGCCAGTTGGCGTGGGGCGAGGCGACGCCGGCCGGCCCAACGCAGGAAGTCCCCGGTCGCGCTGCGCTGGTCGCTCGTGACGTCGTCGAGCCAGCGGTCCAGCGTGGCTTGCTCCAGGGCGTCCAGCTCGGCGCCGTTCTCGTCGAGCCAGACGAGGAAGGCGGTCACCGCCATCAGGCGCACCCAGACGTTCCGGAACTGGCTGTAGGTGAACCTGCCAGTCTGCTCGTAGCGCCGCCGCGCGCGTCGTAGGTGCCACCACGATGCGTACGCACTGGCTGCGTTCGGCCTGCCCGAGATGGACCGTCCGAACGCAGCCAGCAGCGCGTACTACCGGCTGAGGGACTTGTCTTGCTGCCGGCCCTGGGGGCGTGCGCGGCGCGCCTTGGGGGCTGCCCTGCGGCGGACGATCGCCTCGTTCGCCGGCACGGCCTGGGACGCATCGGAGATCAGACGGGCCTCCTTGGCCTCGCTGTCGATGCCGGCGCCATCCAGGCGCGCGGCGAGCTGCTGGCGGCGCTCCGCGGAGTCGTAGGGCACTTCCGCTTCACGCGCGAGCTCGGTCCTGGCAGCGACACGCCCCTCGCCCGGCTCGGCGAGCACGGCCGCTGCCGACAGCTCGTCGACCCGGTCGGCCGCGCGGTGCGCGCCGCCGTCGACGGCGGCGCCGGTGCGGTCCCGCCAGGTCTCGACGAACCGCTCGCGCGTGCGCGCGTCGTCGCGCGCGTTGTCCGACCCCATCAGCTCGCGGTCGTGGTCGGCGAGCAAGCCAGGGTCGTGCTCGTGGGCCCACTGGCGAGCGTGCTCGTACTCGGACTGCTGGGCGGCGGCGGCGCGCAGCTCGGCGACGCGCTCGGCGCGGACCTGCTCGGCTAGCTGCGCCGGGTCGACGCCGTAGCGCTCCTGAACCTGCCGGTCGATGGTCTGCGCGGCACGGTCGATGTCGGGATCCTGCCCGCGCCATGCGTTCGCCGTCTCCCACACCCTGGCGACCTTCGCCTGTGTGGCGGTCTCCCACCACTCCTGCCGGTCGACCACCGCGACGTGTGCACGTGCGGACGCGCGTTCGGCGTCGTAGCGCTCCTGCAGGTCGCGCGCGGCCAGCTCGCGCTCCTGCGCGGCCGCACGCGCTCGGTCAGTGACCACCTGTGCGACCTGCTGGCCGGCGTAGCCGGCAGCGGTGATGGCGGTGCGCATGCCGCCGCGGATCGTCTCGTCGACCCCGTCGCTCTCGCTCATGTCGTTCTCCCTCGTGATGGCTCCTGGTCCCCCGACTGGTAGCCCTCGAGGCCGGCCGCGGCCGCCGGCGTGCGCCTATCTGCGCGTCATCGCTCGATCCCGTCGTCGCGCTGCGCCGCTGACGTCGTGCGCGGCCGCGGCTCCAGTGGGTTCGGCAGCGGGGAGCGCAGTCGCGGCCCGGCGCCTCCGGTCGCCTGCTCGACCGATAGCGCGCCCGGGACGGGAGCCGGCCGCGCGGCTGCCGGCGCCGCCGAGCGTGCAGCGACGACGGCGAGCCGCTCGCGCACCGCCCACTCGGTCACCGCGGCGGCCTGGGCGTGGCGCATGGCCTGCTGCATCTGGAACAGCGCGTGCAGCGTGTTCGCGAGCTGCCGGACCATGTACGCCTGCGACGTGCGCGACTGGCCCCGGTCGGCCGCGACGAGCAGCACCCGGGACAGACCGAGGATCGCCGGCGTGGTGATCTGCTTGCTCGGTGCCGAACCGGCGCGCACCTGGGCGTAGCGGGCGAGCGCGTCGGAGGCGTCGGCGAGCGGCCCCGGCTCGGCCTCGGTGCGCAGCGACCAGGCCGCGAACGCACCCGAGGTCTCGCGGGCGACCTGGGTCCAGGTCGCCGTGTCGTCCGGCGCGACGCTGCGCAGGCGCTCGTTCAGTTCACCGATCTGCTCGGCGTACTGGTCCCACAGCCGAGGATCGGGCGCGTCGACCTCGATGCCCGGGCGCACCGGGCGCTGTCCTCGGCCTGCGGCGGTCCACTCAGCGACGGCGTCGCTGGCTGTCTGAGGGCTGTCGGGCCAGGTCGACCGCAGCCGCGGGAGCGTGAGGTCCTTCGCGAGGGTGCCGCCACCGAACCAGACGGGTCGCTCCCCCGCGTTCGGTCGCAGGGCGACGGAGTACCCGAGCACGACGTCGTCGCGTCCGGCTGCGTAGCGCGGCCTCGCGAGAAGCCCTTCGCGCCGCAGCCGGCGCACGAACTCCGCCTCGTCCCGGCTCGCGGTAGCGGAGGCTCGCACCCGCCGCGCGAGTGCGGCGCGCTGCGTGTCGCGCGCGCTGCGCGACTCGGCGCGGCCGAGCTCGGCCGGGCGCACGCCGCGGCTGCCGAGGCCGAGCTCCCGCGACTCGAGGACCTGCAGCCCGTACGCCTTCTCCAGGCGGCCCGAGATCTCCTGTGCCCGGCGGAAGTCGTTCCACGTCGTGGCCTTCGTCCCGTCCTCGCGAACCAGGTTCACCGCGATGTGGACGTGGTCGTTGCCGGCCTGGGACACGCCGTGGCGGATCGCGACCCACCGACAGGGCGCCTTCCCCGAGTCGTCGGTGAACCCCATCTGGCGCACGAAGTCCTCGGCGATCTGCGACCACGTGGAGTCGGGCAGCACGCCTTCCTCGGCGCGCAGCGACAGGGAGCAGTGCCACACGTGCGCGTCGCCGTAGCCGACCTTCACGCGCTGCTGACGTTCCTCGCTCCACTCGTACAGGGGGGCGTTGACCTCGGTCCCGAACACCCGGCTCGGGGCGTCCAGGTGCTTGGCGATCGCCAGGGCCGAAGCGCGGTCCAGCTGCTCGTCGGCGTGCCACGCCATGAGCGCAGGGTCACCGGCGACCACGTGCTGATCGCGGTGCTCGTTGTGCCGTCCGTCGCCGGCGAGATACACCAGCAGGCCGGGCATCCGCCCGCCGCGGGTGACGTTCGGCATCACTGGGCGACCACCTCGTCGACCGCGCGCTCGACGCGCGGGCCGAGCACCTCACGCACGTACCGCAGCGTCGCCTCGAGGTCCTCGTGCAGCTCGCCGGTCGCGTTCGTCGCCCGCGCCATCTGGTTGACGTTGTTCGCGACCGTGCCGAGCAGGCGGCTGATGCCGAACAGCTCGGCGGCAGCCTGCCGGCGCTCGGTGATCGTCAGAGGCGCGTCGTCAGCCGGCCCGGCGTGCGCCGCCAGCGTCGACTCCACCAGCAGCCGCGGAACGCTCACACCGTGCTGAGCGGCCAGGGTCCGAAGCCGCAGCTCCTCCTCCGGCGTGGACTTCACCACGAACCGTCCTCGCCGGCCGCCCTCGACGTTCTCCCGGCGCGCACGACCGAGCACGCGAGCACGCCCGACACTGCGGTGCTCCTGCTCGCTCATGCGTCCTCCCGGCCAGCGCAGCGACCCCGCACCCTGCGGGGACCACACGAAGTGTGCAGCCTCCGACCGCGACAGGTCGAGAGGCCAAGCCACTTAGGGCACCTAAGTGTATAGCTTGCTCCGTCTGGGGCTCCGCTGGGTGGGTGACGCGCGGCTGCGCGGCACGGCCAGCAGAGTGACGCGAAGCGACGCCGCCACCGCGCCCTGACGGGCGCGGCTACGCTCGCCGACATGGCGAGCCTCAGCACCGACACCCAGACCTACCGCGACAAGCTGCGCGCCGCGATCGACGCGCGCATGACCCTCGTCGACGGCCTCGCGACCGCCGCCGCGAGCCGCAACGCCGCCCTCGTCGCGCTCGACGAGGCGGAGGCGTCCTACGCGCGCGAGTACCGCGCCGCGCTCAGCGCCGGGTGGACCGAGCGCGAGCTGCGCGACGCCGGCCTCGCCGCGCCGACGGCCGCGCGCGGCACCGGAACCCGCCGCGCCGGACGTTCGCGCGGTGCGAGCGCCACGCCGCTCGCACCGGCCGCCGTCCCGCAGGGCGGCACCGGTGAGGTGGGCGAGCCGCTCGCCTCCTGAGCCCCTCGCCCACCTGTGGACGGCCCGAGCTCCACCGCTTCGCGGCTCCGCCCGCCCACAGGTGGACGACGGGACCCAAAGTGCGCCCGCGCACAACCGCGACCGTCACCACACGCTGAACGGTCACGCTCCGCAAGTCGCGGATGTGCACGGGCTTCCGGTCGCCGCGCACGGCGACCAGTTCGGACCAGTCGGGGGACCGGAAGCCGAACAGCGAAAGGCAGCAGGAGGAACAGCATGCCCATCAGCGACGAGGAGCGCGCGCAGCGCGCCGCCGACGCCGCCCGCATCCGCCACTCCAGCGAGATGGAGCGCGGCGGCACGGACCCCGCGGTCCGCGCCCTGCAGGACCGCTACGTCGCCGGCGAGATCACCGCCGACGAGCTCGCCGCGCTCACCCGCGACCTGGTCGTGCGGCAGGCCCACGAGTGACTCACCCGTGGCAGACCGGCGACGAGCGCGAGCGGTGGCACGGCTACCTCATGCCCGACGGCCGGACGCTGCGCAACCTCGTCGGTGCACGCACGCCGGCCGAGCTGCGCTACATCGAAGACGCCCTCGTCGAAGCCCGCGCACTCGGGATGCGCGAGCACGCGCTGCCGGCCACCTACGACCTCGACGGCCTGCGCTCGATCCACCGCCACTTGTTCCAGGACATCTACGCCTGGGCCGGTGACGTCCGCACCGTCGAGATCCGCAAGGGCGATGCGTTCTTCGCACGCGTGGACCGCATCGCGCCCGCGATGCGCGACGTGGCCGACTTCCTCGCCGCCACCGACCACCTGCGCGACGTCGCGCCGGCCGACGTGCCCGCCACGCTCGCCGACGTCTACGCCGTCGTCAACCAGGCGCACCCGTTCCGGGAGGGCAACGGCCGCACCCAGCGCGAGTACCTGACGTCGCTCGCCCGCGAGTCCGGACACCACATCGACTGGCTCGCCGTCAGCGGCGACCAGAACGACTACGTCAGCCACGCCGCCCGCACCGGCGACCGCGCCCCGATGCGCGAGCTGTTCGAACGGGTCGTGTCACGCGCCGGCGTGCGGGACTTCGACCCGCACGCCGCCGAGGCGCTACGCCTGGCGAACCTCAGTCGCTCGTCGGCCGCCGGGCGCGTGAGCGCGCCCGATCGCCGGCGCACCCGCGCGAACGGTCTGGCGCTCGACCTCGAGCGCTAGGAGCGGGCCCGGCGAGGTGTCACCACCCGGCGGATGCCTCGAACCCGCCGAGGACGCCGAAGTTGCCGCAGGTCCGGCAGAGCCAGGCTTCCGAGGCAGGACCCACGAACCCGGCGACCTCGTCCACCCGGGCGCGCTGGTCATCGCTGACGGCCTCGCGCAGCCCGTTGAGGTCGGTCCATGCGAGATCGGACCCCCCGCACTCATCGCACTTGCGCCGAGCGAGTCGCGAGAACGCACCTGGTGTCGCAACCGCGGCCGCCACGTCGTTGTCGTCGAGCCATCGAACCGAGGTCGCCCCCGACGTGCCGGCCGTCGACGGCGTGCGTCCGGCCTGCTTCGCTTCCTTGCGTCGCCGCGCGTTCCGTCCCATGCTCACGCACGCTAGCAATCCCGCGACGCCCCGAGCGGGTCATTCAGCCGCGACTACGGGCCCAGCGGGTGCGACCCATCAGCGCTCAACGGCAGGGTCGCTGCGCCGGCCCGGACGTGCGCGACTGACGTCCGCGATCGCTGCAGCGCGGGCGGCACTGGCATCGACCAGGGCGCCGCGCCGAGCGCCGCGTTCGAGCACCACCTCGAGGTACGGCGCCTGCGTCGGGTCGACGACGCGGTACACCTCGAGCCGGCTCACCGCGGGGCACTGCTCTGCGAGGGTGCGGGCTACGCCCTCGCACACCGACGTGCCGGCCAGTTCGGGCGGGAACAGCGCGCGGGTGTACTCACTGGGGACCCACCGGCCGCCGAGTCCGGTGGCGCGCTCGTCGGCCAGGAACTCGCGGGTGACGTTGCGCCACCGCTGCTCGACGCGGGCCGCGGAGATCTCGTAGGTCGTTTCGACGTCGACGACGCGCACGCGGTAGCCGGCGGCCTCGAGGTCGGCGCCGAGCGAGAGCGCCGCGCGCTCGCTCGACAGGACGGTGTCGACCACGATGTTCAGCCCGTCGGCGATCGCCTCCGCGCGCAGCTGGCGCGCGAGAAGCGAGGACTCCTCGTGCACGAGGGACGCCAGCTCGAGTGGCGCGAACCGTTCGCCGTCGGCCTCGAGCTCACGGACGCGGTCCGGGACGAGGAAGTTCCGGTACGACCCATCCTCGAGCGCGGTTCGCAGCAGCGCGTGCTTGAACTCATCGGCGTCGACGACTAGCCACTCCCCCGCCCGGTCACCCAGGATCGCCCGCTGCACGGTGGACTTGCCCGCCCCTGGCGGGCCGGCCAGGACGATGGCCTGCTTGTCGGCCAGCACGTCGGCGAAGCGTTCGCGGTGCGCGTCGACGAGGCGGTCGTGCAGCTCGCCGCGAGCACCGCGCGGCTGGTTCGGCGTCCGGAACCAGGCCGGGTTGTTCACCGTGGCGTTCGGCCCGTCAGCGGCCAGAGGACCGCCGGGGCGTGACAGCTCGCGGACCAGGTCGCGGTGCCGGCTGACGGCGAGGTCGTCGGGCCGGCTCAACGCTCCAGCTCGTCCTGACGGGCCAGCACCGCGTCATAGGTCGCGGTGTCGAGCAGCCCGTCACGGCGCGCACGCACGACGTCCTCGAACGTGCCCGGCTCGTACGTCAGCCAGTCGATGCCGTCGCCGGCGTCGCGCGGCGTGTAGGGCCACCGGGCGAGTTCGTCGACGAGCACCTCGCGCGAGATCTCCCCCGCGGCGTACCGCTCGGCGATCTCGTACGGACTCCCCCCGTGGAACCCCTCGGGGACTGGCGGCGTCGAGGACGCCGCGCTCATCGACTTGCTGATGGCCGGCTGCGTGACACGCAGCTCGCGGGCGATCTCCGTCTGCGAGACGCCGAGCACGCGCGCCTCGTTCAGGCTGCGCAGGTAGTCCAACTGCGCCAGGTGCGCGCGCAGTCGCGACCGCCGTGCGCGGTCGACCACCTCACGGTGCGGAACCATCGTGCTCACGCCGACCACCTCCTTCTATAACCAAGGTTATACCCGCTGTGGCCGTCGGTCACAGCGGTTCGCCCCCTGCCCTCAGAGGGCGAGGACGGCCGCCGCACATCTACCTCCTGCGACTGCCAGGCCGGCTGCCCCCGGCACGGTCCGTCGCGATCGCCGACGGACGGCGGTCAGAACAGGAGGAACGATGAGCACCCACGGCAACACCGTCCCGGACTGCCCCGAGCATGCGGCGACGATGGTCTACGACGTCGACTGCTGGCGCTGCCCCGTGTGCAATCGCGCCGTCGCGCGGCGATGACTATGCCGGGCCGCCGCGTGTCCTGCGCCAAGCACGCGGCACACGCGGCGGCCAGCGAGCGGTGCCGGGTCAGCGCAGGCGCCCGTGGGCGGTGCGCGGGTCGCGGCGCCCGCGGGGGTGCGGGCGCACCCGCTGCGCCGGCGCAGCCGGCGCCGGCGGCGTGGAGGCATCGCGGTGGGGGGTCCCGGGCCGGTGCCCGACGGAGCTCCGCGCGCGCTTGGATGTGGTGTTCATGCGTCCTCCTGCTGCTGGTTCGCGGGGTTGTGGTCGGTGACGTTCCGCCAGGGGGCGGTCGCGGTTCGGCGGCCGCCGGCCATGTCGACGGTGACCGTGGCGCGGTTGGCGCGCACGGCGCGGTACCAGTGCCCGGAGATCTGCACCTGGTCGCCGGGGCGCACGTTGTGCGGCCCGTAGTCGACGGCGAGGCCGTCGGCGATCTGGGCGGCACGGGTGGCCGTCCAGTGCTCGAGCTCCTGCTCGAGGAGGGCGATCTGCTCCTGCAGGAGGCTGCGCGTGCGGGCGTCGACCGTGCCGGGCTCGCCCGCCTCGAGGCGGGCCAGGGCTCGCAGCTTCTGCCGCAGCTCGGCGTCGAGACGGTCGATGCGGGCAGCGACCGGACGCGGGGCGTACCGCGCGGCGACGGACTGCGTCGCGGCCTGCGCCTGCCGTTCGAGCTCGCGGGCGCGGTCGTCCGCCGCGATCCTCTTCCCGGTCGCCCGGTGGGCCCGGTCCATCGACCGCCGGTGCCGGTTCTCGGAGTGGTGCCCGATCTTGATGGGCTCGCCGGCGGGCGGGAGCGCGCGCACCGCGGCCTCCTCGGCGCCGGCGGCCGCGTCCGCTCGTGCCTTGGCCGTGACCGCGCGTCGCTTGAGCGCGGCTGCGCGTGCCCGGCGCCGGGCGAGCAGGTCGACCTCGATGTCCGCGAAGTCCCGGGGCTGCTCGTCGACGTGCACCTCGACGTCGTGGCCGGCGCGCTGCAGCTGAGACCTGGTCGCCTCGATCAGGTCGTGGCGGGCATGCTGGTCCCGGGATCGGGGCACGTACCAGGTGCCCCGATCCCGCGACCAGCGCCAGCCGCACGCGGTGAGGATCCCCGCGGCGCCGTCGCCGGCAGCGGTTCCCTCCAGGACGGTGCCCTCGGCGCGGGTGTGGGTGATCGTCAGCGCGCTCATGCCGGCTGCCCCTGGCGGGCGTGGTCGACGATGGCCTGCTCCCAGCACTGCCCGCAGCCCGCGCCCCCGACGACCTTGCGGGTGTCGCGGTGCGTGCACGCCTGGCGCACCTCGCCGGCGAGCGGGTGGGCCCTGGTGAACCACGCCGGCCTGGCGGGCGTGCGGGCAGCCACGGCCCCGGATCCGGTGGTGGCGGTCTGGCGCGCGAGCTCGCTCGCGGCGCTCACGCTGAGGGTGCCGGCGGTGACCATCTTCTGGACTTCGGGCGGGGCCTCAAGCAGTCGCAGGCGTTCGCGCACCGTCGTCATCGAGCGGCCGGTGCGCCGCGCGACGTCGGCGAACGCCATGCCCTCGGACCGCAGGTCGGCCATGAGGCGGGCTTCCTCGAGCGGGCTGAGCCGCTCCCCCAGCCCGGCGGCGAGGATCAGCAACAGCCGATCGGCGCGTGTCGCTGTCTTGGCGGCCACGCAGGGCACGGCCTGCAAGCCGGCGCGCTCGGCGGCGGCGTAGCGGCGCCCTCCGTCGAGGATGAGCAGCCCGCCGCGCTGACGAGGGGTGACGATCAGCGGGTTCAGCACGCCGTACAGGCGGATGGAGGCGGTGAGCTCCTCGATCCCCCGCAGCCGGGAATCGGGGTTGTCGGGGTTCGGGTACAGGGCGTTCATCGGCACCAGGCGCGCGGTCATCGGGTCACCTCGAGCGCGCCGTTGCGGTGCAGGTCGCGGTGCCGCGCGGCGGCCTGCTGGACGTCGGTCTTGACGGTGTTGGAGTAGGTGCCGGTGCAGTGCTCGCACCACATCGCGTAGCGGTGTTCGTCGCCCGGGGTGGGCTCCACGCGCACGATGGGGCGGTCCACGATCCGCTCGAGGCGCGCCTTGGTCTCGTCGTCCAGTGCCTCCCAGAGCGCCAGGCGCGCGGCGTGCCACTCGGGCGCGTCGTGCCCGGACGGGCGCCGGCAACGCCGGCGGGTGGAGCCGCAGGTGGGGCAAGCCGGCCACGGGCCGGGCGCTGTGCTGGTGGTCATGGTCGTTCCCTTCATCGAGGTGCCGCGGCGAGGTTCGCCGCGCGCAGGCTGGTGAGCTGCTCGAGCAGCTCGTGGGTGGTGGCGGTGCTGTGCGGGTCGAGGAATCCCAGGTCGGGGACCACGCCCAGGACAGTGGCGGCGTGGCGCAGCAGCCCGGGGTCGGGCAGGCAGTCGCGCTCGGCTCGGTAGCTCGCGGCCGCGCTGCGGTACGGGTCGACGGGCTCGGGCTCGTTGCGCGCTCCCGATCGCTGGTCCCGGAGCCAGTTCTGGTGCGCCGTGTGTGCGGCGTCGACGTCGAGCGCGCGGTCCTGGATCCACGCCCAGACCGACGCGAGGCGCTGCGCGCCGTTCTCGGGGGCGCCCGGGCGGTTGAGGTCGTGGTCCCAGATCAGCGCTGCCAGGGCTGGCCGCAGGGCGCGTCCTCCGAACGGCCACCACGGCGCCGCGGTGCGCAGGGTCGCGGCGTCCTCGGCCGACCACAGGGCACGGTGGGCGAGCTCGTCGACGAGGTCGGCCTCGGAGACGGCCGGCTCGGTGCTCATGCCCTGCTCGCAGCCTGGCGCTGGAGGTGGGCGGTGATCTGGTCGGGCCGGTACCCCGACCAGTGGTCCCCGGTCTCGGTGACGACGACCGGCGCCTGCCGGTGACCCAGTGCCATCACGTAGGCCCGGGCGTCGTCGTCGGTCGTGAGGTCCACCACGGCGTAGGACACCCCGGCCTTGTCCAGTGCGCGGGTGGTCGCCCGGCACTGCACGCACCCCGGCTTGGAGTACACGGTCAGCGTCGCCGGCGGGGTGTGGGGGTTGGGGGTGGTGGTCATGTCGTCCTCCTGGTGTCTGCGGCGGGCACTGGTGCGGTGTTCGCTGTGCTCGGTAGGCCCGGCCATCGCTTCGTTAGCCGGAGGCCCATGTCGCAGAGCTGTGGGGGTCAAGGGCCTGACAGACCAGGGCTTGGACCTTGGTGCGGAGCACCGTCCCCGACCCCGTACGGCAGGTGATCGGCCCTTGACGCCCACGGCGGCGCGACAACGATCAGCCGGCTCGGATCGATGGACAGGCCCCGGTGAGACGCCACGTCGACCCGGCCGCGGACGGCCCCCGCGTGCGTCGCCGGGGTCCGGGGCCGGAGGCCCTGGGGTGGGGTGCGCCGCCCGCGGCGGCCGCGACCCCACCCCGGCCCGGGAGGTTCGGGTGGGAGCCCGTGCACGCCCGCGCCGGCTGCGCGGCGACCCGCCAACCTCGAGGTGAGGGGCGCGGGGGGTGTGCGGGCGGTCTGCTGGGTCCCGTCGTCCAGCCTGTGTGCGCCGCGAGCCGCGCAGCGGGGCCAGCTCGCGGCGTGCCCAGGTGGGCGAGGGGCCCTCACCGCTGCTGGCCACGGGCTGGGCGTTGCCGGGGTCCGGGGCCGGAGGCCCCGGTGCGGGCGGCCGGCGCTCGATGCGCCCGGTCGCCCGCGCGGCCGTCCGCCGGGGTCACGCCGCCCGCTCCGGCTTGGGAGCTCGCGCCCGCGCACCGCCCCGCCGGGCGGTGCGCGGGCGCCGTGGTCAGTCCTCGCCGGGCAGCATGATGGTGAGGACGGGCTCGCCGTGGTCGCCGGGGCCGACGTGCAGCACCAGGTCGGTGTACTGCGGCCGGCTGGCGCGGGGCCGGTTCGGCACCCGCAGCACCCGGAACGGCACGCGGTCGGTGCGGGCCCGATGGGCGTAGACGCGGGCCATGGTGAGCACGTCCCACAGGCGCCCGGCCTCGTCCTGGAGGGCGCCGTGCTCGGTGCTCCACTCGACGGCGTCGGCCCAGGCGGCGGCGGTGAGCGCGGCCGGGTGGCGGAACCCGGCCTCGGTCGCGTCGGTGGTGACGTCGTGCAGGACACCGTCCGCGATCGCCTGGGCGCGCGTGTAGACGTGGATCGGGGGCCCGAACAGGTCGGTCGGGGCGCCCGCCTGGTGCGGGGCGCTCACAGCGCGCGCCCGTCGATGACCTCGGTGCCGGGGTGGGCGGCGAGGAAGGCGGGGCCGCGCTGGTCCCAGTGGTCGGCGTTCATCACGAAGGAGCGGCCGGCGGGGACGGTGATGAGGACGGCGCTGGACACGTCGAGCACGGTGTCGGTGAACGGGCAGATGATCTGCCGGGCGACGGCGGCCAGCAGCAGCATCCGGTTGCCCGCACGGACGATCTCGGGGCTGGGGCCGGTGAGGTCGTGGTGGTCGACCTGGGCGATGACGGAGACGTCGCCGCGGTCGTCGACGGTCGCGATGGTGTACCCGTCGCTGGTGGTGTTCTGCATGGTGGGGCTCCTGTCTGTTCGGTGGCCCTGGGCGGGCCGGTGAGCGCCCCTCTTTTGGGGCCTCACCGGCAGGCGCGAGGTATCGGGCCCGGCGAGGGGCCCCGCGCGGGGCCGGGAGCTGTGACGTCGCGCATGACCGAGCGCAGCGAGGGCGTGGGCTAGGTCATGGCGGACGGCATCGGGTGGGGTGCCGGGTCTGATACCGGCCCGGTGACCCGCCACGGCCGGCCGGCCACGTCGACGAGCTGCGCGCGGTCGGGTCTCGCGCGCCGCAGGCGCGACCGCCCAGCGGGCCGGGGTCCGGGGCCCGGGGCCCCGGGGTGGGTGCCGGCGCTCGACGCGCCCGGCACCCACCGCGAGCGGGCCGGCCCACCCGGTGCCCGCCGGCCGTCGCGCCGGGCACCGGGTGGGGTGTCAGGCGGCCGCGGGTTCGGCGGGGTCGGTGGTGATCGCGGCGGCGATCTGGTGGGCGGCGCGCAGCATGTTGGCGGCGGTGGAGCGGATGAGGTCGACGTCGGCGTCGGACCATCCGGCGACGTAGCCGATGGTGTAGGCGCTGGTGTCGAGGCCGAGGATCCCGGCGACGACGTACGCGACGGACTCGGCCTCGGTCTCGTAGGTACCGCGGTGCTGGTGGTACTCCCCCGGCTGCAGGTCGGTGTGCAGGATCACGTGAGCGGCCTCGTGCAGGGCGGTCTTGGCGGCCTGGGCGGGCTCGACGTCGGTGGCGATGACGACCCGGCGGGCCAGGAAGTCGGTGCCGCGCCGGCCGCCGGTCAGGTACTCGCGCTCGACGGCCCAGCCGTCGGCGGCCAGGTAGTCGCTGACGGCCGCGAGGATGCCGAGCGGGTCGTCGCCGGTCAGGGTCCGGGTGAGCGCGCCGGAGGGCTGCTCGGGGTCGGTCGGGTCGGTCTGCGAGACGTCGAACACGGACAGGATCGGGTAGTAGACGCGGCGCCGCTGCCCGGTGGCGTCGGTCTCGACCTGCTCGCCGTCCTGGGCGTCGTCGTCCTCGGTGATCTTCTTGGTCGCGTACCCGAAGATCCGGATGGCCTTCTCCCCCTTGCGGACCTGGCGTCCGCGCGCCTGCCACTGCCGGAACCCGGCGACCTGGGTCGCGTCGGGGTACTGCGACCAGATCAGCATGAGGTTGTTCAGTGAGTAGGAGTGGAACCCGCGCGCGAGGTCGAGGAACGCCTGCCACTGGTCGCTGTCGCGCAGCGCGTCGACCTTCTCGGCGATGGACGCCTGGAGCTCGCGGGCGCGCTCGCGCTTCTGCTCGGCGGTCAGGGTGCTGGTGATCTTGCGGGTCATGGCGGGTCCTCTCGCGTCGGGTGGGTCGGCCGGTGAGCGCCCGTGTCTTTCGGGCCTCACCGGCAGGCGCGAGGTATCGGGCCCCGGCCAGGGGCCCCGCGCGAGGCCGGAGGGTGTGACGTCGCGCATGACCGAGCGCAGCGAGGACGTGGGCGACGTCATGCCCGCAGGCATCGGGTGGGGTGCCGGGGTCTGATACCGGCCCGGTGAGCCGCGACGGCCTGGCCGGGCACGTCGACGAGCTGCGCGCGGTCGGGTGTCGCGCGCCGCAGGCGCGACCGCCCAGCGGGCCGGGGTCCGGGGCCCCGGGGTGGGTGCCGGCGCTCGACGCGCCCGGCACCCACCACAGCCGAGGCGACCCGCCCGGGTGTGCCGAGGCCCGGGCGGGGTCGTGGCTAGGAGAGCGGGCGCAAGGTCATCGCGTCGCGGTCGTTGCCGTCGATGGGCTTGTCCTGCGGCTCGGGGAACCAGTAGGCGTCGATGTCGTGGCCGGTGAGTTCGGCGTCGGTGAGGCGGCGCAGGACGTGAACGGCGGCGTCGTGGTGGGTGGTGGCGAACACGTCGAACACGACCACGACGGTCTGCTCGCCGTCGTGGTCGCTGGCGATGCCGAACGGGACGGACCGCTCGACGCGGCGAGCGTCGGCCAGGGCGTGCAGCACGGCGCGCGGGTCGTGGACGGTGCGCTCGAAGTGCGGCTCGGCGTACTCCTGGTCGTCGTAGGCGCGCACGTTGAACGTCGGTCCGCAGCACTTGTCGATGCCCATGGTGACGGCGCAGTGGGTGTTGCCGGACGGCCAGGTCCACGCGACCTCGACCTCGCCGTCGGCGCCGGTTCGGGTGCGCTCACCGGTCAGACCGATCCCGGTGGCCACGCGGGTGATGAGGGTGAGCCACGCCGCGGCCTCGCTGTGGGCGCGCCGGGTCTGGGCCCAGGTGACCGCGTCGTCGAGGGTGGGGAACTCGTGCACGTGCTGGTCCTCGACGTCCTGGCTGCCCTCCCACTGGGCGCTGGTGCACTGCGCGGCCAGCGTCGTGGGGCCGTCCTGGGTGAAGGTCAGGACGGTGTCGTCGGGCAGGTGGACGGTGGCGACCATGGTCATCCCGCCGGTCTGCTCGATCGTGGCGGGGATCTCGCGGACGGCCAGGGCCAGCGCGATGGCGGCGATGCCCTGCTGGGTCGCGGCGCGTGCGCAGTCGTCGGCGTAGGTGGTGGTCATGGTCGGTGCCTCTCGCTGGGTGGTGGTCGGCCCGGGTGGGTCGGCCGGTGAGCGCTGGGCTTGCCCGGCCTCACCGGTAGGCGCGAGGTATCGGGCCCGGCTAGGGGCCCCGGGCGGGGCCGGGAGCTGTGACGTAGCGCATGACCGAGCGCAGCGAGGGCGTGGGCTACGTCATGGCGGACGGCATCGGGTGGGGTGCCGGGTCTGATACCGGCCCGGTGAGCCGCCACGCCCGGCCGGCCACGTCGACGAGCTGCGCGCGGTCGGGTCTCGCGCGCCGCAGGCGCGACCGCCCAGCGGGCCGGGGTCCGGGGCCCGGGGCCCCGGGGTGGGTGCCGGCGCTCGACGCGCCCGGCACCCACCGCAGCCGGCCGGCCCGTTCGGCCTCCGCGTGTGGGTGCTGCCGGGTACGTTCAGGGTCGGGTCGCTTCAAGCGGTCGCGACCCTCCCCCTGGGTCCGGCCCTGGCTGCTTGCTTCAGCCAGGGCCGGACCGTGGCGGCTAGTCCTGGTCCTCGTACTCGCCCAGGTCGAGGTCGTCGGTCGCCCCGTCGGCCAGGTCGTCGGTGTCGGAAACGTCCTGCGGCTCGTCGTCGGTCAGGGTCGCGTCGTTGCCCGCGTCGGGCTCGTCGACGTCGGGCTCGGCGGCGGGTGCCGGTTCGTCGGTGGTGGGCTGGCGTCCGGTGATCGCTTCGCGCTCGATCGCGGCGAGGGTGTAGCCCCAGGACTCGATGGTCGTCAGGTACCGGGCGACGTGCGACACCGGGTGGCGCCAGGTGTGGTCGTCGGTGGCGTCCTCGATCGCGGCCAGGGCCACGGTCAGGGCGATGACCTGCTGCCGCCCGGGGGCGGCGGCGTCGAGCGCGTCGCTGATCGCCTGCCGCCCGCCGTAGGCCTGGGCGTTCAGGCCGAGCAGGTCGCGGGCCATCCGGTGGCCCTCGCGGGAGGCGCGGATCAGGTCGTCGGCGCGGTGGGTGACGACGTAGCCGAGCATCGCGGCGGCGCCCTTGGGGGCGCTCTTGCGGGCGGCGAACGTGGCCAACCACTCGCGCCGGACGGTGGTGGCGGAACGCCAGGCCTTGTTGCCGTCGATGATCCGGCGGCGCTCGGCCTTCTGCTCGTCGGTCATGCCACCGCCCGAGGCGGTGATGGTGTGCTGCTCGTAGGACGGGATCTTGTGGCCGTAGGCCTGGTAGTCGGTGCACACGTAGTGGGTGACGGGCTCGTCGGACCAGTAGGGGGTGCCGATGTAGGCGGCGTGCCCGGGGCAGGCCTCGTGGTCCTCGGGGTTGATCCGCGTGCGGCCGTCGTCCTGGCGCAGGTGGGACAGGTGCCGCATCTGCGTGTCGTCGCTGGTCGGACCGGCGTCGAGGATCGTGATGCCGTCGCCGGTCAGGTCCTCGATCATCCGGGCGCGGGCGGCGGCGTGGGCGCGGGCGGTGGCGAGGTCGTCGCGCTCGGCCTGGGCCTCGTGGGCGAGGTCGTCGGGGTCGTTCAGGGCGATCCCGGTCAGCCGCTCCACGATCTCGGGGTGGTCCTCGAAGGCGGCGATGGTCGCGGCCTGGTCGATCGTCAGCCCGGCGGCGACGGCCTGGCGGGCGGGCTCGCTCTTGGCGACGCGCAGGGCGTTGGTGACCTCGCGCCGGGTGCGCCCGAGGCGTCCAGCGATCTGCCCGGCGCTCATGCCGAAGTCGAGGGCCATCTGCGCGTACCCGGCGACGCGCTCGGCCTCGGTGAAGTCCTTGCGCTGGTCGTTCTCGATGATCTGCTGCACCAGGCGCTCGGCGCCGGGACCGGCGTCGATGATCCGGGCAGGGACGGTCGGGGCGTCGGCAGCGACGGCGCCGAGCGTGCGGCGCTTGCCCGCCCGCACGTGCAGGGTGCCGTCGGCCTGCCGGACGACCAAGATCGGCATGAGGACGCCGTACTGGCGGATCGAGCCGATGAAGCCGGGGTTCAGGTCGACCGACTCGTCCCCGCGCACGTTGGCCTCGATGACCAGGTCGCGCGGGTTGAGGTGGGCGAACTCGGCGGCGGGTGCGCCTTCGGTGGCCAGGGCCTCGGCGATGGTGTCGACGGGGCGGGTGGTGGTGCTGGTGGTCATGGTGACCCTCTCGCTCGGTGGGTGGTCGGCCCGGGTGGGTCGGCCGGTGAGCGCCCGTGTCTTTCGGGCCTCACCGGCAGGCGCGAGGTATCAGGCCGGAGCGACGGGGCCCCCGCGCGAGGCCGGAGGGCTGTGACGTCGCGCATGACCGAGCGCAGCGAGGGCGTGGGCTACGTCATGGCCCGCAGGCATCGGGTGGGGAGCGCAGGTCTGATACCGGCCCAGGTGGGACGCGATGGCTGCGTGGTGGGAGGCCAGCTCGGGCGCCCGATCAAACAGACGCGCCGCAGGCGCGGGCCGGCACCAGTGGGCGCCCCCAGGGCGCGCGCGCGAATGCTGTGCGCCCCGCTCCCCCACCAGCTCGTGGTGAGGCGAGCAGCTAGGAGCGCGGAGCGCGAGTCGCTGCGAGGGATACGAGGGGCGGCAGGCGCGACGTCGCGTAGATCATCTTCGAGCTGGACGCGATGTGGTGCCGGCCTTTGCATCCGCTGCTAGGTCTGGTGTCTGTCTAGTCGCCTACGCGCGACCAGCACCGCCGGCAGCCGGCGACGGTGTCCTCGACGGTCTGCGTGGGCGCTCCCCACAGCGGCGTTGCGCCGGGGCCGGTGTCGATCGACCCGATGACTTCGGCAGGTCCGGTCGCGACGACGCGACCCTGCAGCATCAGGACGGGGCGGTGTCCGCGGACTCGGCAGATGGTCCGGCCGATCACGCGTCGCATCCGGAACTTGAGCGTCGGGGTTCCCGCGGCCGCCTGGGTCATGTGCCGATTCTGCCTTCCGGGTCTGACATCGGACGCCGGGCCTCTCGCTCGAGGAACCGCGTTGCCTCCTCGAGCCGGGCCTGCCACCGTTCCCGCGTGGTTACTTCCCGAGGGCCTTGCGCACAGTGAGGCGGGAGATGCCTGCCCGAGCGGCGAGGTCGACCTCGGAGCCGTCGCGGATGTACCCGCCACCGCGCCCGTCGCGCACCTGCACGGGCCGGCCGGCCGACACGATGAGCGCTCCGGTGAGGGCGGCCAGGGCGTCCTCGTAGGCCGCGCGGGCGGTGTGCATCTGTTTGGCGACGTCCTCCAGGGTGGCGTCGCCGAGGACGACCAGCATTGCCCCGTTGAGCGCCTCCCGCCGGGTGTCCGCGAGGTCGGGCTCGGGCCAGCGGCGGGCGATGGCAGCTTGGGCCTCGTCGATGCGGAGGCGCTGCTCGATGTCGGTGTCGTCGTAGGCGGGCCCGAGGAGGGCGCGCAGCTCGTGTTCCTGCATGGTGGTCTCCGGGAGGTCAGGCGGCGAAGGCCGCGTCGATGAGGTCGAGCAGGCCGGTGTCCATCACGGGCGTGACGGCGATGATCTTGGTGGGGATGACGAGCCGGGCGCCGAGGTCGTGGTCTTCGTCCTCGACGTCCGCGAGGTCGGCGTCGACCTCGACGAGCACGAACGTCTCTGGGTCCCAGGGCATCCCGCTGATCGCGAGGTAGGTCGCGAGGTCCTCGACGGACCGGCACGCCGACACGCCGCTGCGTTCGGTGCCCGTGCAGTAGGACAGCGAGGTCTGGTACTCCGCGTCGAGGAGCTGGGCAACCGGGCGGCAGGCTTCCTGGATGCGGTAGTAGCTCGCGGTCACAGCACGATTGTATAGGGGTAGACACGCGCCTGTCTACCCCTATACAGGTCCTCCCGGGGGCCATGTGCGGCCCGCCTGCACGTTTGCGCCGAATCGAACACCTGTTCGATTCTTGGTCCATGGTGGCCCAGGTACCGATGCGCGACATGGCGCGCCAGGTGCCGGCCGGCGCCATCGCCGGCGGCCGGATCACTCGCCCCGACCTGCCTGCGAAGGTCACAGAGTTCCGCTACGCGATCCGGGCCGCTACGGACCTCACCGCGACCCCGGCGCCGATGTAGCGGAAACGTTCGAATGCGAAACGGTGGAGGATGTCGATAACGCGCCTTGAGGTCAGTCGCGGGCGGTGACCTGGCAGCGGGTGTGCCCCATGGGGGGGTGGGGACCGCGCCCGGGCCGCAGTCCTCAAGTGCCTTCGTCGGCGTCAGGGGTCGCGGTGGGTATCGGGGCGCTGGCGAGCAGGGTTGTGAGTGCGTCGAGCCGGGCGGCGATCTGCAGTCCGGTCTCGTAGGTCGCCATGGTCGCGTGATACTGGGCAACCGCGAGGGCGATGCGAATCTCGGTCGGGTCTGTTCCCTGGCCTGCGTCGTTGAAGGCCCGGACTGCTTCGTCGTGGTTGTTGGTGTTGCCCCTCACTGATCGTGGCACGGCTTCGTCCTTCCGGTAGGGGGGTCGGGTTGTCGTGCTTGCGCGGCGACGTCGCGTGCCCATGCCTCGATCTGAGCCCAGTTGCGGAAGTCGCCTTCAGGCATGAGTCCTCGCAGGGCGGGCAGTCTGCGCACTGCCTTCTCGCTCGCGCTCAGGGTGGCGGCATCGAGTGCGCCGAAGAAGACTCGGTGATCCCGTGGGTGGATCGCCTGGGAGAACTCGGTGACATCCGTGGGCACCGAGCTCGTGCGCAGGTCGCGCCCGGCGGCGTCTGTTGTGTCTGTGCCCAGGGGGCCGCTGCTGAACAGCCACACGGGGCGCGTAGTTAGGTGGTCGATGTTGCGGTCGACGAAGTCCGAGGCGTCCCTGAGCCAGCAGTTGCCGTGAATGGCGCTCCCGATGACGAACGTGTCGTAGTCGCTCACGTCGAGCCGCTCGTGGGCCGCTCGCAGGTCCACGCGGTGCCCTGCACCGGTGAGTGTGGTGGCGATGCGGTCGGCGATTGCTTGGGTCGCCCCGTGCCTGCTCGCGTAGACGACGAGGATCGGTCCGTCGATCGTGTTCATCGCCCGCTACCCGCGCCGTCGGCGCCATTCGGGTGCGATGGCGGCTTCGAGGATGTCGTCGCTGGTCAGGACCCCGATGAGGTGGTCATCGTGGTCCAGGACCGGCAGGACCAGGAGGTTGTAGTCGGCCATGGCCAGCGTGATCTCGGTGAGGTCGGCGTCGGGGTGCACGTGCACGGGGTCGGGTTCGGCCAACACGTCGAGCGTGGCACGCGGGTCGCCCTGGACCAGGGCGACCAGGCCCACTGCCCCGACGACGTGCTGGTTCTCGTCGTGGCAGAAGACGACGACGATGGCCTCGTGCTGCATCTGCGTGGCCGCCCGGACGGCACCGAGCGCTTCCGCGACGGTGGTCGTGGCGGGCAGCAGCAGGTAGTCCACGCTCATCAGACCCCCGGCGGTGGTCTCCTGGTAGCCGAGCAGGACGGTGATCTTCTGCCGCTGGATGTCCGGGAGCAGTCCCAGGACGCTCAGGCGCCGCTCTTGGGGCAGGTCGAGCAGCGCGTCGGCGGCGTCATCGGCGCGCATCCGTCCCAGGATGTCGGCGATCTGCGGGTCTGTGCGGGCTTCGAGGAGGTCGGAGGCCTGGTCCTCGTCCAGCTCTTCGAAGACGTCGGCCTCAAGCTCGGGGTGGGCATGGACGCGGGTGAGCAGCTCGTGCTGCTCACTGTCGGAGGCGTCTTCGATGATGTCCGCGAGCTCGGCAGGCTTCAACCGGTGCAGCCCACCCATCGGTGTGCGTGCGGGCAATGAGCCGTCGTGGCCGATCAGGGCCTCGAACCCCGACCAGTCGCGCCAGGTGTGACCCCCTCGCCGGCGCAGTAGTCCCCGCGGGTGGATGTCGACCGCGTTGACGGCCCATCCGTCGCCGGTGCGGGAGAGCCGGACGTCGTGCGCGGTCACCAGGCCGGGTTCTTCGACGTCGACCAGTCGGTGGCCCAGGACGTCGCGGCGCAGCAGGACCTCGCCGGTGCGGCGCTCGAAGGGCCGCAGGTCCAGGCGGGCCGAGGCGAGCTCGAGGCGTTGGTCGTCCCAGGCGAGGATCTCGTTGGCGGGGACGAAAAGGTCGCGACCTCCGACGTGGGCGACCAAGCCGGTCACTGCGGGGTAGTCGCCCTCGCGCAGGCGCACGATGATGTCGCTGAGCCGGCCCAGGCCGTGACCGGCACCGTCGACGGCCGTCCGGCGCAGCAGTGCGGACAGCAGCAAGACTCCGGGGAGCTGGCCCGTGGGGGCGGGCTGGGGTTCGGTCACTCTGGTCATCGTGCTCTTTCTGGTCGGTACGCGGTAGCGCAGGTGGTCAAGAGCCCATGGCGAGCTGGACGACCTTGACGACGACGAGTGCGGAAGCCACCAGGAGGTAGCCGCGCAAGACCGCCAGTCCGGTCCGGCTACCGGCGCTCATGACGGGCTTGCTCAGCAGTGCGATCGGAGGCATCCGCCAGGTGGCGCGGTCGAGCTCCGGCTCGGCGGGGCGCGCGGGATCGACCGGAACAGTTGGCGCCTTGTTCCGGTGGCGAAGTGCGGTCCAGGCCAGGTACGCCCCGGCGACAACGGTGAGGACCGTTCCGACGACGAAGATCGCGATGATCTGGACCGAGGTGATGCCGGGGAACAGCACGCTGGCGGTCAGGACCGTGGACAGCATGACCAGCACGGCGATGATGACGCCGCTGAAGATGTTCATGCCGCGCCCGTTGGTCCACGGTCCGAGCACGCCGCGGTCGTTGCACAGCAGCAGCAGGAACACCGTGGCCGAGGGAAGCAGCACGCCCGCGAGCGTCTGCACGCCCTCGGTCAGCAGGCCCAGCGGGCTGCCCGGAATGATCACGATCACCGCGGACACGAGCAGCAGACCGGCGAAGATCGCGTAGAACGCTTTGGCCTCTGACGGGCGCCGGTGCAACGAGTGGCGCAGGCCCAGCACGTCGCCGAGCGCGTAGGACGTCGACAGGCCCACGGCGGCTGCACCGATGATCGACGCGTCGATGAGGGCGATCGCGAACAGGATCCCGGCCCAGTGGCCGGCGTGGGCCGCGAGCCCCTGGGCGACGCCGAGCGCGTCGGTGTAGTTGCCTTGCCCGCGCGTGCCGGCGAACGCCGTCGCGGTGAACGCCATCATCGCGCCGGCGCCGACGACCACGAAGAGGATCCCGATCCACAGGTCGACCCGCTCGTAGCGGATGAACCGGGGGGTGATGCGCTTGTCGATGAGGTACGACTGCTGGAAGAACAGCTGCCACGGCGCGACGGTCGTCCCGACGATGGCGATGATCAGCAGCATCACGGTGGACAGCTCTGACCCCCCGGGCAGGCCCGGGACGACGAAGTCGTGCACGAGTTGCCCGGCCGGCGGGTGGACCGCCAGGAAGATCGGGATCAGCGTCATGGAGCCAGCGACGAGGAACAGGCTGACGCGCTCAAAGCGTCGGAACGACCCGGTGGAGACCGACGCGATCACGATGACGGCGGCGGCGAAGACGCCCGGGATCTTCGGCAGGCCCAGGTAGGTCAGACCGAGGCTGATGCCGATGAACTCGGTCACGATCGTCAGCGCGTTCAGGACGAACAGGTCGATCACGCTGAACGCGCCCCAGAACTTCCCGTACCGCTCCAGGATCAGCCGTGCATGTCCCACGCCTGTGACCGCGCCCAGGCGCAGGACCATCTCCTGGTTGACGTAGATCACCGGAACCAGGAGCAGCAGCGTCCACAGCATGCGTGTGCCGTAGTTCTGACCAGCCTGGGTGTAGGTGCCGAACGCACCGGCGTCGTTGTCGCCGACCATCACGATCAGGCCGGGACCGATGACCGCCAGCAGTGTCTTCAGGCGCATCGAGGTCCGGGTGCGGGGCGCGACATCGCCTTGGCGGATCGTGCCGAACGCACCCTGGATGTCGCCCTCGTGGGCGCTGTCGAGAACCGCGCTGCGGCCAGTCGTCTCAGCGGTCATCACATGCTCCAAGCGCAGCAGCGCGCACCCCGAGGGCGGCGCAGAAGGAAGAGGGGACGAGCACGCATGCTGGCGCGCGACCTGGTGCGGACATCCTCAACGCCGAGGAGCCACGTGCGAGGCCGACCTGATGGTGACGGAAGCGGGTTACAGCTCTCCGAGACGCGGGCCGACCGGCGATGAAGGGAGATCGCTGGGCGGGCAACTATGTCCGGGATTCATACCCCTCACCTCCTCTTCGGGTCCGGCGCGGCCATGGCGCGCAGAGACGTCCGGTCGACACGAGAAGTAGAGCGCGCCGTACATGGACTGTCAAGTGGTTGCGCAACTATAGTCTTGCCTTACTCGACGATCCGGAGACAGTCATGACCCAGCCGACAAGCCGCGACGCGCCGGCTCGTGACGTCCTCGAGGACGCCGCCGAAGTCTTCGCTCTCCTGAGCGCCCCCGGCCGCCTGCACCTGCTGTGGATCCTGTCCAACGACGAGGTCGACGTCACCACGCTCGTCGCCGCAGTCGGCGGGACCAAGGCCGGCATCAGCCAGCACCTGGCCAAGCTGCGCCTGGCCGGATGGATCGACGCACGCCGCGATGGCCGACGCCTGCTCTACCGAGTCACCGACCCCCACATCGTCACCCTCGTCCACCAAGCCGTCGAACACATCCTCGACCTGCGCGACTGACCCCCCGACACGGGCGGGGCAAGTTACGCAAGTGCTGCGCGCTGAGCGCGCCACCATCCCCTTGCGATGGCCGAGGCGCACGCACGCGAAGGCCCTGGATCGATTTGTGGTGATCCGTGCAATCGCTCATGAGGCGTGCCACAACTTCCTTTGCGCGTAGACACATAGCCGGGCGGGTTCACAGACTGTTCAGATGACGTGGATTCGCAGTCGTGTGCAGCTACTGCTTTTCGTCTCCTCCACCGTGCTGTTGCTCGGGGGCGGCGCGGCGTGGCTGCTGGGTGCCATGCCGTTCTCGGAGTCGCTGTGGGTTGCCGGGACGGTACTCGGGCTGGCGTTCTCGATCGCGTGGACGGCGGGCGCGATCCGGCGCCGTCAGCCGAGCGTCGACGTCATCGCGCTGCTCGCACTGGCTGGTGCCCTGTGGGTAGACGAGCCGTTCGCAGGCGCGATGATCACGGTGATGCTCGCCTCGGGCCAACTGCTTGAGGCGAGGGCGGCGGCACGGGCGCGGCGCGAGCTGAGCCTGCTGGTAGAGCGGGCCCCGCGCACGGCCCGGCGCCGGCTGGAGGGCAGTGTCGTCGAGGTCCCTGTGGACGAGGTCTGCAGGGGGGACCGGATCCTGGTGGGCACGGGGGAGGTCGTTCCGGTCGACGGGCGCCTCGTGTCGGGTGGGATCCTGGACGAAGCCGCGCTGACGGGGGAGTCCCTGCCGGTCGAGCGACCGGCAGGGGATGAAGTGCGCAGCGGGGTGGTCAACGCCGGGCCGCCGATCGACCTCGTCGCGACCTCGGTGGCTGCGGAGTCCACCTATGCGGGTGTGGTGCGCCTCGTGGAGCAAGCGCAGGCGTCGTCGGCGCCGTTCGTGCGCGCGGCTGACCGGATCGCGGTTGTCTTCGTCCCGCTCACCCTGGTGCTAGCTGGCGTGGCGTGGGTACTCAGCGGGGACGCGGTGCGCGCGGTCGCCGTTCTGGTGGTCGCGACGCCGTGCCCGCTGCTGCTTGCGGCACCGATCGCGATCATGTCCGGGCTGTCCCGCGCTGCGCGCATCGGTGTTGTCGTCAAGGGTGGCGGCGCGCTGGAGCGGCTGGCTGCCGGGCGCGTCATGCTCTTCGACAAGACGGGCACCCTGACCCAGGGGCAGCCGACCCTGGCCGACGTCGTCACAGCCAGCGACCGGGTGGACGCCGACGAGGTCCTGCGCCTGGCGGCCTCGCTCGACCAGGTATCCCCGCACGTCCTCGCCTCCTCGATCGTCACCGCAGCGACCCGCCGCGGCCTGACGCTGGAGATGCCCGAGAACGTGCAGGAAGAGCACGGGTACGGGCTGCGCGGGCGGGTCGGCACCCACGAGGTGCAAGTGGGCAAGGCCGAGTGGATCGTCGGCGACACGCAGCCCGCATGGGTGCGTCAGGTGCGCCGGCGCGCGGACCTGGACGGCTCACTCACCGTGTTCGTCGCGATCGACGGCGAACCGGCGGGGGCGTTCCTTCTCCAGGACCCGATCCGGTCCGACGCGCCGCGAATGATCCGCACGTTGCGCGAGGCCGGCATCAGCCGGGTCGTCCTGGTCACCGGAGATAGGGCCGACATCGCCGACACCGTCGGGCGGATCGTCGGGGTCGATACCGTGCTGGCCGACTGCGACCCGGCCGACAAACTCGCCGCGATCGAGTCCGAGGCCGCGCACGCCGCGACAATCATGGTCGGTGACGGCGTGAACGATGCCCCGGCGCTGGCCGCCGCGGGGGTCGGCGTGGCCCTGGCCGCGCGGGGAGCGACCGCGTCATCGGAGGCCGCCGACGTCGTCCTGACAGTCGACCGGCTCGATGCCCTCGCCGATGCGATCCTCATCGCCCGCCGGTCCAAGCGCATCGCCCTGCAGGCGGTCCTGGTGGGTATGGGCCTGTCGCTGGTCGCGATGGTCGCAGCAGCGGTCGGGTTGCTCCCGCCGGCGGCCGGTGCGGTCACCCAGGAAGTCATCGATATCCTCGCGATCGGCATCGCCCTGCGGGCCGTCCTTCCCGGCAAGGTCCACACGATCGCGATGCCGTCAGCCGACATCGCCATCGCGCACGAACTGAAGGTCGAGCACGACGCGGTGCTCGCCGTCGTCGAGCAGATCCGGGCCGTGGCCGACACCCTCTCCACGCAGAACTGCGATCTCGCTCCGGCACACACCCTGCTCGACCGTCTCGAGGGAGAACTCCTCCCGCACGAGCGGGCCGACGAGTCGCTGCTCGTGCCGCTGGTCGACCGGGCCCTCGGCAGTTCCGACACGACCGCCGCGATCAGCCGCACCCACGCGGAAATCGAGCACCAGGTCAGCCGCCTGCGCCGACTGCTTACCAACTTGGACAACGACACCGTCCAACCCGAAGACGTCGTCGAGCTCCGACGACTGCTCTACGGGCTGTACGCAGTCCTACGCCTGCACAACGCCCAGGAAGAAGAGGGTGCGTTCAGCCTCGTGCCCACCGGAGCACGCAGCACTGGCAACTGAGCCGCAGCAGTGGGCCGACACGACCCGTGGGTCGCTGCTTCCGCCGCCTGAAACGCCCGCCGAATCCACCCGAGAGCGAGAAACCCGATGTCCAACCTCATCCAGAAGCTGACCGCATTCGTCCGCAGCCCCCAGGGCCGCACCGTGATCGACCAAGCCCGACGGCAGGCGGCCAAGCCGGAGAACCGTCGCCATCTGGCACGGCTGCGCGCCCAGATGACCCGGAGACCCTGAACTCACCCATCCCCATACCCAGACCGTACTGACCGACAACGACGGAGGACCCCATGTGGGAAGCGCTCAAGAACGCAATCATCGGTGTGAAGGAGGCGGTGGGGCTTGAGATCCCTGGGCTGCCAGCCGACCTGGGCTCCCTCGGCGAGTCGGCCACGACCGTAGTGCAGGACTTCACGAACTCCGCAACCGGCCTCGTTGACGAGGCGACCAGCGTTGTCGATGGAGCGACCGCCGCCACTGACGCGATCACCGGGCTACCCGTGGGTGACATCCTGCCGGAGTAGTTGCAGCCTGATCAGCGACCAGGAGGGTCGACAGGGTATGAGTCGACGCTGACCCACACCGCATCGGCCGCGCCGATGGCGACCTCGACGCGATCCCCCACGCGCTCACCCGTCACGCTTGAATGGGAGATCAACACGGAACCAACTGCCAGGTTCCTCTCATCCAGGTGAATACGGGTCCCGAGGTTGATCTCCCGCGCTTCGAGATACCGCAGAATTTCGGGCTCGTGATCCGAGATGCGAATGACACATCCGTGAGCGCCGGGGTCGATCTCACTCAGACGCGCTGCGGAGCTGGACCCCACAGCGCGCTCGATGCTCCCATCGGAGCGAGGGATCGGGTCTCCGTGCGGGTCGCGGGCAGGGTGGCCGAGCACCTCATCCATGCGGTCCAGAACAAGGTCGGACACCGCATGCTCGAGGGCATGCGCCTCTACATGCACCTCATCCCAACCGAGACCTAGACGCTCGACCAGGTAGGTCTCCAAGACGCGATGGCGACGCACAACCATCACGGCGATCTCGTGACCGGCGGGGGTAAGTCCGATGCGCCCATACGGCTCGTAGTCGATCAATCCGTCCCGGGCGAGCTTCTTCAGATTGGCTGACACCGACGAGGGCGTTACCGCCAAAGTCTCGGCGATCTCGTTCGTAGACACGGAACTGCCAGGCCACTCCTGCGCCTTCCAGATGATCCGGAGGTAGTTCTCCCCCATCTCCGAAGCACGTCGATCTCCCATGTCCCGATCCTACGGGCGCCACTTCGAGCAACCCCGCGCACCTGGGTGTGGCACACAGGGACCCGGAAGGGCTGATCATCGGCGCCGCCTTGCTCGCGGAGCCACCGGGCCATCGCGTGGACCACGGGCGTCTACCTGGACTGGCTAGGGTGATACCAAGGACTGATTGGGCGGTTCACCGTCGGTCCGATTCCCAGCAACGGCTAACCAAGCACCGTCTGTCGCGATGTCCCGCCGAAGACAGCCAGCAGGACACCGCCAGTGAGCGGCGGCCGCCGCATCGACGGCACAGCGAGCCGCCATCGGTCGCCCAGAGAACACCGCCATCTACCGGCAGAAGTCACAACCTGCCACCGGCCGTGCGGGCGTGGATCGTCGACGGCCGCGGGCGGGACGTCGAGGTCGACGGCGAGGCCGTGGCCTGGACCCCGCGGGTCGTACACGTGCACTACCTCGACGAGCACGGCCGCGAGGGCTGGGTGTGGGTCTGGGCCTCAGCTGTCACGAGGCGGCCGTGAGCGATGACCGGCCGCGACTCTCGCTCCCCGAGGTCGTCCCCGGTGGGATGGCCCGCGTGCGGGCGGCCGTGCCTCTGCTGAACGGCCACGACGTCCCGCCTGGCGTGCACCATGACGTCGACCACCCCGTCCCGGTCCGCGTCGTCCTGCGGTGGCCGGCCGGGGACGAGTTCGTCGAGACGGTCGCGGTGGAGTGGACGCGCGAGCTTGTGCGCGTGCGGCTTACGGACCTGCGGGTCATGACGGGCGCCGTGTGGGTCCCGGCCGTGGACGTTCGTCGGATCTGAGGTCCTCAGGCCCTGGGTGGGGTGCTGCTCGGCGGCGGTTGCTCGGGCTCGAGCCGCACCCCGTCGCCCAGGAACACCGACACCGCTAGACCTCGGTCTACCCGCGCCGGCGGCCGCCCAGGAGGAACGCCTGCAGAAGGTAGGTCACCACCGCGGCGCCGGCCATGACCAGCACCAGGTGGGGCACTCGGGCGGCTACGGAGGCGGCGAACGTGAGCACCGCAGGCGCGTCGTCCGACACCTCCGGCGGCGCCAGCTCCAGCCGCGGGAAGCCCACCCAGAACACCACGCACAGAATCAGCCACGAGAAGAACCCTGAGAGCGGTCCCGCTGCCGGCCGAGCATTCTCGGCACCCCCAGAACCCGGCTCCACCTCGCGCGCCGCTTCGTCGCTCGATGCGGCACTGCGGACTGCTCGGGGCCTCACCACTCGCATGTGCCTCTCCTCCGGTCCCGCCGTCTGCTCGCCCACCTCTAGTGGACCTTGCGGCGGTAGATCCTGACGCTCGACGGTGTGCCGGGTAGCCGCACGTCTCGCACCTCTCTTCATCAGGCCCTCGATGGGGTGCCGCTCGGCGGCGGTGGCTCACGCCTGGCGGCCTTCATCGCGTCGTACTGGCGTTCCTTGAGATCGTCGTACTCGGCCGAGAAGCACTCGCAGCACTCAACGCCCTCGGCGTGGTGGTGGCCGGCGCAGCGGTCGTCCGGGCACCCGCAGGTGTCGCCGTGCCAGACGCCGTCAGCCCAGTAGTACAGCGCGAAGTCCCTGACACTGACACCGATCGCCTCGAGCAACGCGACGGCCGTCGCGTTGAGCCGCGTCGGCTGGTCAGCGTTCATCGTGAACCCTCGAGATCCTTGCTCGGTGGGGGGAACTCAGGCCAGGGGTGAAGCGGCCCGGGCCGCAGCCTCGGGCTCGTAGAGGTTACCCGCCACTCCCCTGACTCCCCCGGCTCCATGACATGGTCGACGTGGTCCTGCGTGCCGGCGGCGTGCGATACGGCGGCGAGAACCAGGTCGACGTCCCTGCGCTCGAGGTTGACCAGTAGCCACGCCAGCGGAGGCATGCCCTGCAGGTCGATCGGCTCATCAGCGGGATCGGGGTAGCCGCCGAGCTGCGCGGCCACCAGCGCGATCGCCCGCTCCGCCGGCGAGCCCTGCGCAGCACCCACGTGGGTTTGCACCGCCCGCCAGTCCACCGCGAGCACATCCGCACGGTCGTCGAGGGCATAGACGCACTCCTGCACGAACCACGGTCGTGCGAGCCATGCGCCGTGCCGAACCAGCAGCTCGGTGGCTGCCTCGGCCGGGTAGCTGCCCTCCGCGCCGGCGCGCAGGCCGGCGATGAGTTCGGACACCGTCAGACCTTCGGCGGATCCTCTGGCGGCGTGGTGACCGCTCGGGTTGTTTCCCGTGTTCATTGGGACTCCTCCGTCTCGCGTCGCATCTCAGCTGCCGAACGGACGGCCCATGCGGAACGCGCCGCGGTTGGGCTCGAACGGCTCACCGGCGTTGAACTGCTCCTCGAGTCGGATGACCTCGCGTGCGAGGGCCTCGTTGACGAGGGCGGTGAGCGACCGGACTCCGCCTTCCTGTCCGGCGGTGCGCAGCACGGCCGTCTCGGCCCTGGCTTTGAGCTCGAGGTAGATCTGGAGGGAGGTCGTGGCCTTCTGACCGACGAGGTAGTCCGCGGGGTTGCGCGCTGCGCCGCGGCGGCGGGCCCGGGCGTGCTCGCTGGGCGGCGCCGCGGGCTCCTGACGTACCGGGTCAGGTGCGGGCGTCTGCTCGGGTGCTGGCTCGTCAGCGGGGCTCCGCGGCGTGGTGGCCGACTCAGAGTCGTCCTTGACGGGCATTCGCACCGTTTCGACCTGGACGCCGAGGATGGGACTCTGGCCGGACGGGCGACTGCGGGGCGGGCGGGTCATGTCGATCTCCTAGGCGGACAGGAACGTGCGGGCGAAGTGGGCGGCGAGCTGGTCGAAGATGGCGGTCGTCTCCAGCCCGACCGGGTCCTTGTAGACCGACAGCGACGTGGCGGCTCCGTCGGCCTCGTTGATACGAGTGCGGTGCGGGATATACGAGGGGGTCACCTCGACCTCTCCCCCGTCGAGCAGACGCCGCGTCGTTCGCAGGTCCCACACCAGGTCACCGAAGGTCTCACGCAGCCCCTCCAGCTGGAAGGCGTGCTCCGCGGTGTGCTTGCGCATCGTGACGATCACGCCGCCGACGGTCAGGCCCTCGTTGCCGATGTCCTCGGCGTGCTGGTGGACGAAGTCGCGCACACGGACGGCGCCCTCGACCGGGTCGTACTCCGGTGTGGTGACGATCAGCGTCGTGTCGGCGGCGGCGAGGGCCATCTGCACCAGGTGGCCGAGGTCGGGCCTGGTGTCGATGAGGATGACGTCGTAGTCCTCTGTCCAGCCACGCAGCGCCTTGCGCAGACGCCGGACCGCACCTACCGCGCCGGCTTCGTGTTCCCGGTTGCCCAGGTCGAAGCGCGCAGGCAGGACGTCGATGTACTGGGCCTCGGGGATGGACTTCTCATCCCAGCCGCACGAGACGACGGCACCCGCACCCGCGCCCTCCTGGTTCGCGGCGACGACCTCGGACATGGTCGGCGTCGGGTTCTGCGGGTCCCATGTGACCCCTAGCCGTCGAGTGGCGTTGGCCTGTGGGTCGAGGTCAACGACCAGGACGCCCAGCTTGCGGCGGCCGAGGGCGGCGGCGAGCTGGACGGTCGTGTCGGTCTTCGCGACCCCACCCTTGTTGTTGGCGATCGCTGCGGTGAACGTCATCAGCCCTCCAAGTAACACAAGACTTGTATACCTTACGCGCAATGCATGTCTTGGTTGTCATGCGTTGCATGCCTGCTCGCGTCGACGGTACGCCTCGCGAACGATCTACACAAGTCTTGTGTTGCTTGGGTTTGTTGCCTCACTTCGTTTGCTTGCCGTGCTTGGGTTGCTTGTATCGCTTGCGTGCACCGGGTTGAAGGCTGGGGCGAAGCCGCCCGGGCTCGACTGGGCGGGCCGGGCAAGCCGAGTGCGGGGGGCTGACATCACAGGCGCCCTACGCGACAAGGACACCCGCGAGGGTCCACGTGACGTCTCCTGGCGGAGGGAACCAGTACTCGTCTATCTCCGAGTCGTACATGTCGCGCTCCGAGATTCCGCAGGCGGCCTGCTGGTCGTGTCGGGCGAGGTAGGCGCGCCACCTCCGGCGTTGGCGGGCGTAGGTGGCCAGTTGCAGTGCGATCGCTTCGGTGACGCCGAGGTCCTCAGCGATCCGGGCGAGGAGTTCGGGGTGGGGGAGTAGGCCGTCGGTGGTGCGTTCGACCAGGCCGTGCTCGCACAGGAGGTCGACGGCTTCGGCGATGCTGGATCGCGAGCACCCGACTGCCTCGACGAGGGCGGTGATGCTGCGCGCGCGGCCGTGCTCAAGGGCCTCGAACACCAGGCCGGCGATGTCGCCGAGCTCGCGGAACGCCGGCCGCTTGGCGTGGATGGTTCCGGAGTGCCACCGCAGGTCAGCGGCTTGGACGTCCTTCGGGATCGTGAGCGCGTAGAGGTCTGCTGCGGTGCCGTGGGCGGCTTGGATCAGGTCGAGCCACCCGAGCTCGGTCAGGACCTTGAGCATCGCTGCGATCGTGCTGTGGTCGCTGCCTGTCGCCACGGCGAGCGCGCGTGACCCGAATCCGAAGTACCGGCTTGCGCTCTTGTGGCCAGCCTCAGCCAGGGCGCGCAGGAGCCAGCGAATCTTCGTTCCGATCGGTGCGAAGCGGTGTCGTTCGTAGGCCAGGACTGCGGTGGTCCAGGTTCGGATGAACTGGTGCTCCAGGTGGGGGTCGGCCGGCGGTCCGTAGGGAGCGCCTCTGAGCCCCCCCGCTAGTGACTCCAGACGGCTTGTGTGGGATCTGCGGACATACGAACTCCCGGCCCGGCGGGGGGTTCTTGCGATGAGCGCTTGGGCGTTGCGCCAGTCGGCGGCAATTCGCTCGCGCCGCTGGTCGGCCTTGGGGCGGTTGGCTTCGTACATGCCGGCCAGGCCAGGCCAGCGGCCGTCCTCGAGGCGCACGACCACGTCGGCCAGGCGCCAGCCGGCGCGGGCGGCTGCGGCCATGACCGCGGCTCGTGCTTCGGACGGCGACCCGTACCGGGTGGCGTCGTAGATGCCTTCACGGGCGATCCGGGTGACGACCGCGCTGAGCGCGCGGGGCGCGCCGCCGGCCGGCTCGCCGACGGCGGGCGGGTCGGTGGGGGAGAGGGGCGCCGGGGTGTGGGCGGCGTGCCAGGCGGCGATCTGCGGGGCCAGGCGGATCCGCAGGGCGTCGACGACGTCGGGGGTGTTGCGGCGGTGCAGGACGTCGACAGCGGTCGCCAGGGTGGTGACGAGCTGCTGGTGGCCACCGGTCTTGTGCCGTGAGCCTGGTGTGCGGATGCACCCGGAGCGGGCGGAGCGGTGGGGTGAGGCGTCGATGGTGGGGAAGCGCAGCGCGAGGGCTTCGACGATCTCGCGCGCGGCCGCCAGGTCGAGGCGCTGAGCGAGCGGGACGTAGATGTGCCGGCCGCCGTTGGGGGAGACGTCCTCGATGACGCGGGCGCCGCACTCGGCCAACCACTTCACCAGGCGTGTCGCTTCGCGGGCCACGGCGTCGGCGCCGCCGCGTGAGGAGTCGAGGTCGAGGAACAGCGTGCTGCAGGAGCCGTCGTGGCCGTAGACGCGCACGGCGGCGGGCTTGGCCGGGAGCCGGTCGGTGAGGCGCCGCTCGTCGGCCGCGCGGTACTCCACGCCGCCGCGTCGGGGGCGTCCCTCTCGCACGCGGTCGACGCCTGCCAACAGCATCGCGGTAGCCGCCCACTGCTGCGCAGGCCCGCCCATCGCGGGGTCGACGACAGCCCGCCTGGTCTCAACGGAGGCGGTGAGCGGGGGTGAAGCGGCACGCGAACTCGGCGTGTCGCCCGTGTGGGGGTGCGCAAGGCGCCCGGGCGCAGGTATCGTGTCTCCCGAGTGTTAGGCACACCGAAGGGTGCGCTGAGGGGAGCTCGTGACCGCCGCCGTCGCCAAACGTTTAGCCGGTCAGAGCTTCTGGGCTAGGGCCCGCCCCCTTTGGGGCGGGCCCTCACTCGTTCTCTGGGTCTATGCGGACTGGACCAGTCGCACGTCACCTCTTCCGATGGGTAGCACGCCCTGGTCTGCTTGAGGCCTCGGCGTGGGCGCGAACTGGTCGAGGCCGAGGTCGTGGGCCATGAGCAGCGTGACGTACTCGCTGAAGTCGAGGCCCAGGCTTTCGGCCCGCGCCCGTCCGGCCTCGCTGACGGGCAGCGGAGCGCGCACTGTGTGCTGTCCTCGGGGGCCCTTAGAGGGGCGACCACCGTGTCCGCGGGTGCTCATGGTCGATACCTAACACCATGCGCGGACTCTGAATCAGAAACCGACACGGCGTGTCGGGCAACTCTGTCCGGATTCCGGTCGAGGCTCCTATCTGGCGGCGGCCCAGACGCACGGGCGAGGCGCCGGGAGCGTACCGAGCTAGTTGTCCGATCCCCGCGCGTCGCCTCGCGGGTCGTGGTGGCGCGCGACGCGGTACTCGTTCGTGGTCAGGACGAACGCGAGCAGCGTGTCGACGGCGTCGACGACGCCCTTCACCCGCACCGAGTAGCGGACGCTACGCCCACGCCGCTGTCCTGCAGGGACGTCCGCCTGGATGATGCCCGCGTTCTCAAGCTGCTCGAGGTGGAGGCGAAGCGAGCTCGCCGAGACGCCGAGCCCATCCGCGATCTCCGCTCGCAACAGCGGCCCTCGCGACGACAGCTCCCGCAGGATGGACTGCGCCAACGGCATGTCGATCGCGTACAGCATCGCTGCCTCCCGAGACGTCAGCGGCGTCGCGGGGCGGACGAAGCGGGGCACGCGCCCAGGATGGCAGCCAGTCGGGTGACGCCATCCGCCCAACCTTGCGACGTGAGCGCAATATAACGCTACGATCCCCGAGTCACTCGGAGCCACGCTCCGCGAGGAGCGCCAGCTGTCAGGGGATCGTCGATGAGCAACGCCAGGCGCGGGTCCGGCCGGCCCGCTGCTCTTGCCCAACCTGACAGACTCGGACATTTCGCCGATACACGGTCGAATGCGACAAGCGAGCCCGAATCCGGCAATGTGCCGACCAGAGCCTCAAGATCCGAGCAGGTACTCGGAGCACACCGCCGCAACGTACTCGAGCCGGTGTCGATCAACCGTCCAGCCGGCACGCAGGTGTCCGTGCGGGCCAGGAACCGGCTCCGCGACGACCAAGCCGAATGCTCGGAGTTCGCGGAGGTGCTCGTTGACGTGCCGAACGCCGAGCTCGAGGGCCTGGGCCAGAGCGTCGCTGCTGAGCGGAGCGTTGCGCATCAGCTGGTGGAGGAGTTCGACCCGAGTGTGACTTCCGAGCACCTCGATCGCTCGGCTGACGTAGTGGGGTTGGGGGCGGGGTACGACGATGCGGGGCATGCCCTCCTCATTCGGCGGTTAAGGCGCCCGGGACATAAGTCCCGAGATTCATGTTGGGCGATTTCTAGCGTGGCCACACGTACCCATGGAGGGGTGACATGGTGATGACGGAGCAGGAGAGCGTCGCCGAGCGTCAGGGTCAGGAGGACCCGCCGGTGCGTCGTTCGCGGCGTGCGAGCGTCCTGGTGGTGCTCGGTGTCGTGACCGCGCTCGTGGTCGGCGGCGGTGGCGTGACCTACGCGCGCTGGGACGCGGATCTCGACGCGCGGCTCGCGGCCGCCCAGGACGAGCTCAGCCAGGCTGAGGTGCAGCTCGCCGACGTCACGCAGGCCGGTGCCGCGGCTCTGGAGTCCTCGAAGGGCAAGGTCGCGGACGACCAGGTGCGCCAGACGCTGGCCGACCTCCTCGATGATGGGGTCCCCGGCTCCGCATCCGAGCGGGGGAGCAGGTCGGACCAGATCACTGCCATCACCGCCCTCGCCTCGTCGACCCGAACTCATGCCGGCGAGATCGAGCAGGCGACCTCGGCGGTCTCCGAGGCGCGCGCCGCCTGGGAGCTCGCCCAGGCTCAGGACGGGTACGACCAGGCCCTGAGTGACATGGTCGCTGCCGTCGACGCCGCTGCCGCGGTGCTCGCGGGCAGCGAGGGCAAGGTCGCCGACAACCAAGTGCGCCAGGACCTCGCGGACGCCATCGATGCTGCCTCAGCCGTTCGCGAGAAGGCCATCGCCTCGACAGTTGGGGCGCTGACGGCGGCGGCGCACGCGGCGGCTGAGGCCACGGACGCGGTTACCGCGGCGACCACTGCGACGAGCCAGGCGCAGAGCGCCTGGCAGGCGGAGCAGGACCGTATCGCCGCAGAGCGGGCGGCAGCCGAGCGAGCGGCCGCCGAGCAGGCGGCCGCCGCGGCGCGCAAGGCGTCGGCCAGTTCCTCCGGCTCATCGGCGGGAGGCGGCCGGTCGGCGAGCCCGAGCGGTTCCAGCGGCGGTGGGGGCGGTACCTCGTCGGCGCCGCGCGTCCACAGCCCGTCAGGGTCGAACTTCGGCACGGGAACCGCCCCTGAGTGCACGACACCATCGTGCGGGATCACGTTCTGATGGCCGCTGAGAGGGGGCGCGCGATGCCGCCCAGATGAGCTATGTCGGGGGAGCGGCAACGTTGCCCCGACATGGGTGAGGCGGTCCCTGATTCCAGCAGGGACCGCCTCGGAGCCCACACCTAGGTACCCGACCTGTGCAGTCAGTCCCACTCGCGAGGAGTTTGTTCGATGAAGGCACGCCCATCTTGGCATGCCCTGGTGCGCAAGCGCATCGGGAACCAGGCGCCGGGTTCTAGCCGGCGAGGCGCGCTGCGCTGGGGTGCGGCGATGGCTGCCGCCGCCCTGCTGGCCAGCGGCAGCGGGCTCGCCCAGGCCGCGACCGGCGGCGGCGGTAGCTCCTCTGGCGGCGCCGGAACCGGTCTGCTCGACTCGGCCAGCACCCTGATGATCGCGCGCGACGGCTTCAACGGAGTCGGGCAGCCGACGCTCCAGGGCCGCGGCCAGGCGTCGATCGACTACTTCTGGGGCCTGACGGTCAGCGCATTCCAGGACCAGATCGGACGGACGCCAGGGACTCAGGGCGTGCAGCCCGGACAAACACCGCAGGACTCGTTCAATGCCGTGTGCGGGGCTGCTCTGCAGAACGCGGCCGACCGCGCAACGGCCATGGGGTACCCGGCCTCGCCGGCGGACTCCCGGGTGGTGGGTGTCTACTTCACGTACGCGGTGGGCTCCGTCAACTGGTTCATGTCGAGCGTGCCCGCCGGTGAGTACTCGGACGCCTTCGCTCCCTCCTGGGCGAGCGAGGTCACCGACCCGAGCCTGCCGGGCTTCACCTACGACAACGACCGCACCCGGTACGCGCAGTTTCAGCAGGACGGTGTGCCGGCGCTGGATGCGATCGCGTCGACGTGGCGGTCGCATGTGGACTCGGTGATCGCTGCGAACCCGTCGTCGGGCAGGTACATGACGTGCGTCGCGCTGAACGAGTTCGAGCCGCAGGTCGAGTTCCAGCCTGTCATCTCCACGCAGGTGACGACCCGGTACGTGGACAAGGGCGAATCGTTCGGCGATGACGTGACGATCGCCCTGGCGGCGGGGGACCAGTGGGCGTCCGTCGGTGGTCAGAACGTCACGATCCGCGCCCGCGGCACGGTCGCCGGTCCGGTCGCTGGTGAGAAGCCGACCCGCGCGACGATCCCGTCGGGAACGCCGGTCGCCGCCACGTTGTGGTTGGACTTCGCGGGGCCGGGGACGAAGCGTGCGACGTGGACGGCGCCGAAGTCCGGGACGTACTCGTTCGTGTGGGAGGTCCGGAAGGCGGACAGCGAGGCGAACGGCCGGTATGTGCGGGCGGACGCCAGCGACTCCTACATGGCGCCGACCGAGATCACCACGGCGCGGATCAACCCGCAGCTCTCGACGCAGGTCCGTGACCGCTACGTCGACGTCGAGGGCGGCGCCCTCGTCGACCAGGTGACGGTGTCGCTGGGCGCCGGCGACCTCTGGCCGCAGGACTCCTCGGGGACCCCGCTGCCTCTGGTGGTGCGGAACACCGCCTACAAGCCGTCGAACACTCCGAGCGCTTCCAGCACCGCGGTGCCCTCGGGCGCCGTGGTGCATGGCACGGAGATGGTGACGTTCACCGCCCCCGGGACGAAGTCGACGCCGGGGACGGTGAAGCGCGACGGCCCCGGGTTCTATCCGTGGGTGGCCGAGATCCGGCTGTCCGACCAGAGCGCGGAGATGCGAAAGCACCTGCAGGGGGCGGTCGCAGCTCGGTTCATGCTCGAGAGCGAGACGACGTCCGCACGCCACAACCTCACGCACTACTCCGAGGTCCGCGAGTACAACGTCGTGGCTGGCGGCCGCGTGTTCGACTCGATCACGCCCGGGGGGTACCCGGACGACCACGGGAGCTTCACGGGGCTGGGGGGCTGGCAGGCCGACGTCGCGACCGCGACCGCGACCGTGTACGGGCCGACGGAGAACCGGATCACGACGGCGGCGGTGCCCGACGGCACGCCGGTGTTCAAGACGATCCCGCTGCCGGCCAAGAACGGCACCTACAACGTGGGGTACGGGACGTCGGACGTCATCAGCCCGACCCAGCCGGGGCACTACGTGATCGTGTACAGCTTCGAGGGTGACGCTCGCGTAGCGCCGTTCGCGTCGCCGGCCAACGACATCCGCGAATCGTTCTACGTCCCGACCGACGGCGCGGGGTGGCTGGACATCATGTCGACCGCCACGCAGAACGTGACGGCGGGCAGCGGCGTCATGTCCGACACGGTCCTGGTGACCGGCACATCTGTCCCGGCGGGCTCGACCCTGACGTGGCAGACCTGCATGTGGGTCGACCCGGCCTCGCCCGGCTGCGCGCAGCCGGTGGACACCTACTCCACGACCGTCAACGGCACCGGGTTCTACAACCACCCCGAGCTCGACGCACCCACGCTCGCCGAGCTGCCCGCGGGCACGCTCGAGGCGGACTACGGCTGGGCACCGGTGCTGACCAGCCCGGACGGGGCCGTCCTGGACCGGGAGCCGTTCGGGACGCCGTCGCAGACCACGCACATCACCGCCGAGCTGCCGACCTGGTCGTCGGTCGCGACACCGACCGCGAAGCCGGGCGACGTCATCACCGACGTGGTGACGTTCGACGGTGCGACTCGCGCGGACTGGACGGTCCAGTGGGAGGCGTGCTGGCTCTCGGCGGACGAGACCTGCCCCGAGGGCGCCGCGTTCGCTCTGGGCGAACCGACGCAGGTCGACCCCACGCAGAGCTCGATGGAGTCGCCGGGCTTGAGGGTGCAGGTGCCGGCGGGCACGAAGCCGGGCACGAGCCCGCGCGTCGGGATGCAGCCGATCCTGCGCGACGCGCTGGGTGCCGAGCTACTGCGCGAGCCGTGGGGCACCGAGGGCCAGGTGACGGTCGTGGACTACCCGCTGCCGTCGATGACCTCGCAGGCGACGAGCACCGCGGTGCTGGGGGATCCGACGCAGGACACCGTGACGATCACCGGTCCGCTCGAGGCGGGCTCGCGGATCACGTGGTCCGGCTGCTACTGGATCGAGGTCGAGGACGGGTCGCGTGAGTGCCGGCAGGACGCCACCGCTGTGGCGGACGTTCCGGTCCTCGAGGACGGTTCGACCGGTCTGGTGCTTCCCGCGCTGGCGGTCGGGGAGACCCTGACGGTCGAGTCGCCGGAGCACACGACCACGTACGGCGGGCTGCTGCCGGACCTGGGGCTGCGGTTCTCCTGGGCGCCGCGGATTAGCGATCCGGACGGCGAGGTGCTGGTCCAGGAGGCCGCTGGGCTTCCCGAGCAGACCACCACGGTGACGTTCCCGCCGATCAAGGTCACCACGAAGGCGTACTCGACGAACCCGCGCGGTCCGTTCTACGGCGACGAGATCGGTGACCTGATCGAGGTCACCGGCGACATCCTGCCCGGCGACTCGGTCACGGTGCGGCTCTACGCGTGGGAGAAGGGCAACCCGCCGCTGTGCACGGGCGAGCCGCTCGCCACCGTGAAGCTCGACCTGACCCCGTCGCTGTCGACGTACGACACCGGCCCGGTCTACAGGACCCCCGAGGACCGCACGAACCTCGTCTACGGGTTCCAGGAGACGACGGTGTCACGCGGTTTGACGGTCGTCTCGAAGTGCGGTCTGGCCGCCGAGACGCTGCCGATGACGGTCGACCCGTGGTCGCAGTGGTCCGACAGCGCGTCCGGGCAGCAGAGCCAGGCGTCCGGCGAGCTCGCTATCACGGGCGTGCAGCGGCTCGGGTGGCTGTTCGGGGCCGCGCTGGTCATGGCGCTCGTCGGCGGCCAGCTCGTGCACATGCGGGAGAAGCGCCGCCGCGTGCAGCACCTCGCCTCCTCCTGAGGCACTCCGCCTGGGCCGGCGACCCTTCCGCCGGCCCAGGCGCGCCCCACCACCCTGCGCCACGCACGTTCCGAACCTGATGGAGACCTCTCATGCCGAAGCACCGTGAGCACGCCCCCCGCCCGATCGTCACGATGAGCGGGCGCCCGACCACCACCTCGCTGCCGCTCGCTGAGCGGTCCTGGATCCGCACCACCGCCGGCAAGGCCGCCGTCACCGCCACCCTGCTGGGCGCGCTCGGCGTTTCAGGCACGTTGGCCGGCTGGGTCGACGACGTCCAGATCACCGCCGAGGTCGGCACCGGGACGCTCGACCTCGCGGTCAACGGGCAGCAGGGTCCGATCGACGTCGCCCTGACGCTGCCCGACGGCACCGACCGACTCGCGCCCGGCGACACCCTCAGCACCACGATCAACGTCGAGAACCCCGGCACCCTGCCCGCGGTCGTCACCACCAAGCTCGCGGGCCTCGGCGCCACCTCGCTCGGCGCGCAGCTGGACGCCACGCTCACCGCGACCCCGTCGGGGGCGCCCGTCCTGACCAAGGGCGGGAAGGCCAACGGCGCGTCCCTGGACGCGTTCACGATCGCACCGGGCGGAACCGTCCCGCTTCGCCTGGATCTGTCGCTGCCGGCCAACACCGGGAACGAGTGGCAGAACAAGGACGACAAGCTCACCCTCACCCTGACCGCCGTCCAGGAGTGACGGTGAACATGTCGCGGATGGTCGGGCTCGGCCGCAGAGCAGTGACCGTGGTGTGCGTCGCCACTGTGCTGCTGGCGGTCGGGCTCGGCCTGGCCCAGGCCGCCGGCTTCGTGCGCCTCCTGGAGGTGCAGGGCGGGTCGATGGAGCCCACCATCGCCAACGGGTCGCTCCTGGTGACGACGCCCGAGCGAGTCGGCGACGTCGCCGTGGGCGACGTCGTGTCGCTCGTGCGCAACACCGGAGTTCGCGTGACGCACCGGGTCGTCGACGTCGACGCGGCGACGGGCGCGATCACCACGCGCGGGGACGCCAACGCAGTCAGCGACCCCGAGCCGTACAGCGGGCAGTCCCTGGACCGGGTCGTCGTCGCGGTGCCGAAGCTGGGCGCGTCGCTGCGCTACCTGCGCCTGTTCATGCACAGTCCGTACTTCCTCGCGCTCGTCGCCGGCGGGATCGTGGCAGCTGCCCCCTGGGAGCGCCGGCGGCCGGACGGGCTGCAGCCCGAGGTGGTGCGCACATGATCGCCGCGGCTCTCCTGATCGCTCTGGCCGGGTCGCCCGCCGACCCGGCACCGATCCAGCTCTCTCCGTCACACGTCGTGATCGCCGGCCTCACCCCCGGGTCGACCGGGGCGGCCGACGTCAGCGTGACCAACAACTCCGGGCAGGCAGTCGAGATCTCGGTCACCGGCCGACTGTCCTCCCCGAACGGACCCGTCGGCGAGGAGGACCTGCTGCAGGTCTCCCTCGCCGGCTGCGCCGGCCCTTGGGCCGGCGTCCCCGTCGAGCCGACCGTGGGACCGGTGTCCACTCGGTGCGACTCCGGGGAGGTCGAGGCCTCGAGCGGCAGCTTGGCGGCGGTGCCGCTCGAGGCCGGCGACTCCATCCACCTGCTCATCAGCGCCGGCCTCGGCGAGCATGCCGGGCCCGGGGCCCAGGGGCAGACCTGGTCGGCGAGCTTCGACGTCACCGCGCTCGCCACCGACCCGGCCCCCGCCCCGGTGCTGGCCCTCACCGGCGCGGACACCGCCGGCTTCGCCGCGGCCGCGATCGCGGCCGTGGCTGGGGGAGTGGCGCTGCGCCGGCACACGAAGGGAACCAGGCGATGACTACGTTCAGGAAGCTCGTCCACGCGGCGGTCGCACTCGCCGCGGTGGTCGCACTCGCAGGCGCGGCGGTGCCCACCACGGCGGCGTTCACGGACACCGCCAGCGCGCAGTTCCAGGTCCGCGGTGCGCACTGGGCCACCAGCGTGTGCGTCATCCAGTCCAACGAAGCCCGGCCCGACGCAGTGTTCACGATCGGCGCCAGCGCGCCGCTGGGTCAGGTCGGCTGGACGACGATCCTGAACAAGACCGCCGCGACCACGCCCGCGCAGCTGGCGGGGTGCGACGTGGTGATGATCGCCGGCGAGGCGTGGGGCGTGAAGCCCGCCTCCCGGGACCTCGCTCTCGCGTGGATGGCCTCCGGCGGATCCGTGCTGTCGACCGGCAACGACACCGGAGTGAGCAACTACCCCCTTCCCGAGCTCATCGGGGCCACCGGTGAGGCGTTCCCGCTCTACCCCTACGGCGGCTCGGTCCCCACCAGCGCCGCAGCGCGGCAGGCGATCTCGCCGGCGTACCCCTCGTGGACACCCGGTGCTGCGGGGACCTACGAGCTCGACACGGGCGCACGACCGATCACCGCAGTGGCAGCAGGTGCCGTCTGCGTGGGGACCGTGGCCGGCCACGCGGAGTTCTGCGCGGCCGTCGCGCGGACGAACTCCGCCGGGGGCCGGTGGGTCCACCTTCACACCAAGATCGGCTCGCTCCAGATGCGTGGAGACGTGCCCGCGGCCGACGCCGCGCTCGCCTGGCTCGCGATCGGGCGGGACTGACCGATGGCCACCTCCTTCGTGCGACACCCCGCCCGCCTGCTGGCTGCGGTTCTCGGCGTACTGCTCACGGTGACGGGTCTGGCGTCCGCGTCGACCTCGGCGGCGTTCACCGACTCGGCGACCGTGCAGCTCGAGGTCCGCGGCGCTCACTGGGCCACGAGCGTGTGCGTGATCCAGTCCCCGGAGACACGCCCGGACATCGCCTACACGCTCACCTCGAGCGACCTGCTGCGCGACCGCGGCTGGACGACGGTCCTGGACAAGAGGGCCGCGAGCACAGCTGCGGACCTCGCGGGCTGCGACGTGGTCATGATCGCCGGGGAGTCCTGGACCATCTCGGCCGCGTCGCGCGCGCTGGCCGAAGACTGGACCGCCGCCGGCGGGTCGGTGCTCTCCACGGGGAACGACACCGGGGCGGCCACGCTGCCGAACTTCATCGGCTCGCAAGGGGACCTGCGAGCCGACTACCCGTTCGGTGGATCCGTTCCCGCGTCGGCGTCGGTCCGAGGGTCCCTCTCGCCGCAGTTCCCGTCGTGGACGCCCGGCCCGCTCGGGACTTGGACGGTCGACACGACCGGCCGGCCCATCACCAGCGTGGCCGCCGGGGCGCTCTGCGTGGCGACGGTCGCGGGTCACCCCGACTGGTGCGCGGCGATCGTGCGCACCACGCCCGCCGGCGGCCGGTGGGTCCACCTGCATTCCAAGATCGGCTCGCCAAGCTCTCCTGGCGATGCCCCGGGTGCGGACGCCGCCCTGGCGTGGCTCGCGATCGGGAGGAACTGATGTCTGCAACGATCCACCACTCGCTGCGCGCATCCGCGGCGCTGCGCGGTCTGCGGATCGCCGCGCTGGCCGCCGGCGTCGTGGTGTGCCTGGGCCTGGCGGTGACGCTCACGCTGCTGCTGGCCGCCTCGGGCCTGCTGCGCGTGCTCGACCTGACGGCGTTCATCCCACGGCCCACCAGCGCGTACGCGCTGCGCGCCGGCGGGGCGTGGGTGGTGTTCCTCGCGTTGGCGAGTCTGCTGCACCGCACCACTCGCGAGTACAGCGCATGACCGCGGGCCGTGCGATGCGCTGCGCACACCACCTTCTGGGAGCCCTCGCCACGCTGGTGTGGGACCCGATCCTCGAGCGCGCCGAGCGTAGGGCGGAGCCCACCGGGCCCCGGTCCGCCCGCGGCAGTGCGCGCACCAGCTGGGAGGTCACGGCCACCGGTTCGACGGCCGTCGCTCAACACTGCGGCTCACCGGCTGTGGCCTCCCTACCGACCGCCGGACGCACGGGCACCCCCTGGCCCACCGCGCCGGCACCGACCCGGGTGCAGGGGAGCGGACACCCCCTGCACGCGCCCCTGCGCCCGGGTAACTCGCCGCCGCAGCGCTGAGCGTCGGCGCCGAACCACACCTACCAGTCGGGGGACTGATGAAGAGCAAGAGCAGGAGCGCGACCTCCGCGGCCGCCGCGTGGCCGCGGATCAGCGTCGTGATTCGCGACGACGGCACCGGCCAGGTGCGCGTCGCTGGGATGGTCACGGCCGAGATCGCTGCCACCGATGCGGCCAGCGCACGTCAGGAGGCCACGAGGCACCTGACCGCGACTGCGAAGCAGTTCGGGCGACCGGTGCAGGCGGCGACTCAGGACCCCGAGGGCGAGTGGGAGATCGTCGTCTCGCCCGACGGGTCGGTGCGCGGCGTCGACTCGGACTCGACTCGTGCACCCAGGCGCCCGAAGAGGGCGCGCACGACGCCGGCGACCTCGCCGGCGTCCCGCAAGCGGGAGGGCGCGGTCACGCCCGGTCGTGGGGTTCCCCCGACTGGCCATGACCGGGAGCCGCGCCCTCCCTTCACCGCAGCCCTGCATGCGGCCGAGCGAGCGGCCGCCGAGCGCGCCGAGCGAGAGGCCGCCGAGCGCGCCGAGCGAGAGGCCGCCGAGCGCGCCGAGCGGGAAGCCGCCGAGCGCGCCGAGCGGGAAGCCGCCGAGCGCGCCGAGCGGGAAGCCGCCGAGCGCGCCGAGCGAGAGGCCGCCGAGCGCGCCGACCTCGAGGCGGCGGTTCGAGCGCTCGAGGCCCGCGTCATTGAGGCTGCCGCGGTGCGGCGGGCCGCCGCCGGCAAGGTTCCGGCCGACCTCGAGGCGGCACTTTCCGAGGCGATCCGCGGGGCCAGCGAGCTGGCGCGCTACGCGCGGGGGAGCGCGGCCGCCAACGTGCCTAGGGCGGCACAGGAGGCGGCGACCCTCGCCGGCGATGTCGACGAGGTCGTCGAGGCCGTGCGACGGCTCGTGCTCGAGTACGACGACGCGGCGGCGCAGCTCGAGCAGCGGCGGGCTGCAGAGGCGGCCTCGGCGTCGAGCGCGACCGCGGCTGCGCTGCACGCGGCCCGGTCGGTGGAGGCGCCCGACTTCCTGGGCGAAGCGCCCGACGGCGCCTCCGAGACCAAGCCGGACGAAGTCGCTGTCGTCGACGGCGACCAGGTGGCGCGGGCGCTTGCCTCCGGTCGGCGCCGACCGCGCGCGCGCACCTGGATCGCAGTGGCGGTCGCGATCGCCCTCGTGGCCGTCGGGGCGACCCAGGCCCAGCGGGTCTGGGTCGCCCGGGAGGTGACCGCCGCGCACGCCCAGTGGACCGAGGAGCAGCTCGGGCTTACGACCGACGTGCAGGCGGCGCAGGAGCTGCTCGCGAGCTCGGAAGGCAAGGTGACGGACGACGCGTTCCTGGAGGACCTTCAGGCGGCGATCGCCCGGGCGCTCGACGCGCGTGCTGATCCGAGCGAGGCGGGATCGAGCGTTCCGGCCGCGGCCTGGCGTGAGGCTGAGCGTGAGGTGATCGCTGCCGGCGCTGTGCTGCGAAGCGCCGTCAGCGCGGTCGAGGAGTCCCGGGCCGCATGGGAGCTTGAGCGGGCGACGAAGGCGTGGCAGAAGGCGCGCTCGGACCTGTCTGCGGCGATCGACGACGCGAACGCGGTCATCGCCTCGAGCGTGAACCAGGTTGCGGACGACGGAGTGCGCCAGGCGCTGGCTGACGCCGTCGCGCAGGCGATCGACGTCCGCGACGTCGACGTCGACGACGCCACCGCCGAGGCGCTGGATGCGGCTGCGGCGGCGGCCACCGCCGAGACGAAGGGCCTCGCTGCACCGACCCAGGCCGTGCGCGACGCGCAGGCAGCCTGGCTCGCGGAGCAGGAGCGGGCGGCTGCGGCTGCGGCTGCCCAAGCGGCCGCGCGGCCGACGACGCCAGCCGCGGGGGGATCGCGGTCACCCGCACAGGAGCAGCCGCCGGCGGCGAACGCTGCTCCCCCCGCCTCGACGAGCGGGGCCGGGGCGAGCACAGAGCTGTGGATCCGACCGGGCTCTGTGGGGTGCACGACGAAGGACCCGTACGACTTCTCGGTGAGTGCCACTACCGGCGGGGTAAGCGGGCCGGTCGTCGTGACGATCGGTGGCGTCTCCCAGACGATCGGGACGGGGAGCGGGTCCTTCTCGGGCACGCTCAAGGGGCTTCCCGCCGGGTCCTACTCGTGGTCCGTGTCGGCGGACGGGCTCGTCGTCTCTGGGTCCAAGACCGTGGTGGTCCCGTGCCCCGCTCAGTGAAGGGTGCGGCCGCCGGCGTCGCGGTCCTGGTGATCCTCGCTGGCTGCGCTGCGCCGGGCTCCGCGGCGCCGGCCGCGCCTGCTCCGAGCGAACCGAGCACCGGGTACCCGACGCTCGGACCCGCGGACGTCGCCAGCGAGGACCTCGACGCCCTCGTCGACCCTGAAGCGCGCGAGGTCGTGCCGACGTGGACGGAAGAGTCGCGTCGCGCTGCGCTCGACGTCGCGATGGCCGCGATGCAGGCGTGGGCTCGCCCCGATCTCCCTCACGAGCAGTGGTGGGCCGGTCTGCAGGGGTACCTGTCGCCCGGCGCCCGGGAGGTCGTCGTCCTGACTGACCCGGCGAACATCCCGGTCACGACGGTGACGGCCGTGCAGCTGCCCGACGAGGGCGAAACCGCGTACGTCGGCTGGGTGGAAGCGGACACCGACGACGGGCCGTGGTGGGTGCTGGTCGCGTGGCAGCCGGACGGGTCGTGGATCGTCGACCGGATCACGCGAAGCCACGAGGTGACGCGATGAGCGACAGCAAGCTCGGCGTGATCGCGGCCGCCGGCGTAGCGCTCGTGATCGGCCCGGTCCTCGCCCTCGGATCCTGCGGCGTCCTGGTGAGCACGCAGGCTCAGCTGCTGGCGACGTGCCAGGAGACGCTCGCCTCCGCCACCAACGCGACCACGCTCAACGTCGACGCGATCGCCGACCACCCGGAGATCTCCGGGCCCGCGATCTCGAAGGACGCGGCGGTTCGCCTCGAGCAGCTGCGCAACGCCGCGTACATCATGAACGCCGCGGCCGCGCTCGGGCTGAACACCCGAGCGCAGGAGATCGGCGTCATGACCGCGATGGGCGAATCCAGCCTGAGGGTCATCGACTACGGCGATGCCGCCGGCCCGGACTCGCGTGGACTGTTCCAGCAGCGCGACAACGGGGCATGGGGCAGCTACGCGGACCGCATGGATCCGTTCATCAGCGCCACGAACTTCTTCAAGGCGCTGCAGCGGGTCTCGGGCTGGGAGCAGATGACCGGCACCGCCGCCGCCCACGCGGTGCAGCGCAACGCCGACCCGGACCACTACGCGAAGTATGAGCCGACGGCCAAGCAGATCGTGGCTGCGCTGGCGGGCGCGACGTACGACCCGCAGACGCCGGCGGAGTGCCGTCCGGCGGGCGGTGTCGTGGTCGCCGACGGCTGGACCAGCCCGGCGCCCGCGGCCCGCAAGATCACCTCGAGCTTCGGGATGCGCCTGCACCCGATCCTCGGCGTGTACAAGCTGCATGCGGGCACCGATCTCGGCGCGACCTGCGACACGCCCATCTACGCGGCCGCTGCGGGCACGGTGATCGCCGCCAACGGCGCAGGCACGAGCGCGCAACGCGACCTGGTGCGCATCGACCACGGCGGAGGGGTCAACACCCTCTACATGCACATGTACCCCTCGGGGATCTTCGTGCAGCCCGGCGACGTCGTCGACGCCGGCCAGCTCATCGCCGCGGTCGGCAGCGCCGGGAGCTCGACCGCCTGCCACCTGCACTACGAGGTGCGTATCGACGGGACCCCGATCGACCCGGTCCCCTTCATGCAAGAGAGGGGGGTGACGCTGCCGTGAGCACCGTCAACCCGTGGGCTCCCGCGCCCGCACCCGTCCCTGACAAGCCGACCCCCGCGGACCCGGTGCCGGCGAGCAGCACGCTGGTGGGCGTCGCGCGACCCCAGCGCGGCGTCCCGGCCCCACGCGTGGGCCTGCCCGCCATTCCGGTGCGCCCGCGCGCGGCGATGTGGTGGGTCGCCGCGCACGGCGGCGCCGGCGGGTCCACTCTCGCCACGCTCGTCCCCGGGACGGCCGCCGTCGGCCCCGCATGGCCGGACCCGATCGACGGGGTCGCGCACTGCGTGCTCGTGTGCCGCACGAACGTCGCCGGCCTGCGGGCGGCTCAGACCGCGATGACGCAGTGGGCGGCTGGCGCGGCGCCGGCAGGCGTGGAGCTGCACGGCCTCGTGGCTGTCGCGGACGCACCGGGGCGCCTGCCACGACCGCTGCGGGAGTTCCTCGCGATCCTGCGCGGCGGCGTTCAGCAGCTCTGGCTCCTGGAGTGGGTCGAGGCCTGGCGCGTCGAGCCGGCCCCGTCTCTGCAGAGCGTCCCTCGCGCGGTCACCCGGACCATCCGGGACCTGACTGCGATGACGACTTCCCTGGCGACCGCCCAGGGGACCACCGAAGAGAGGTATCTGGCATGAACACCGCACTGCACCTGATGAACGTGGCCGCCGGGGTCCTCATCGACCCGAAGGCCGAGCAGCCGCCGGGCACCGACGGGATCTGGGTCGTGGCCGGGTGGGCCAAGTTCGCGGGCTTCTTCGTCGCTGCGCTCGCTCTCATCGGCGCGATCGTCGTCCTGGTGCTGAACAACCGCCGCGGCGAGGCGATGCAGCACACCGGCGCGATCCTCGGCGTCCTGTTCGGTGTGGTGGGCATCGGCGCCGCGTTCAGCCTGATCAACGTCCTGGCCGGCTGATGCCTCCTACCCGCACGGTCCTGGTCACCGTCAGCGCGGCGCTGGTCGCCGCGCTGACGGTGTCGGGGTGCTCGTCGACCCCGAACCAGGCCACCGTCCCCGCGACGACGACGCCGGCCAAGGAAGCGCCCTCGGCGGCAGAGCAGCCCACCAGCGACAGCGTGTGCGGGCTCGGCGACGTGCAGATGACCGGCGGCATCACAGAGGCGCCCGAGGTCACTTGGGAGCTCGTCGGCACCACGCTCGCACCGAAGGACCCGGCCGCCGGCCCGGGTCTGCAGGACGACGACGGGCTGCGGCGGTGCTTCGCGCGCACGCCGCTGGGCGCGCTCCTCGCGGCGGCGAACATCATGGCCTCCGGGTCGAGCCCGGCGCTGGTCACCCCGCTGACGGACCGGCTCTCGGCACCGGGTCCGGGCCGTGACGCTGCACTCGCCGACCTGGCCGGTCGAGTCACCGGCGGCGACTCGACAATCCGGTACGAGATCGCCGGGTTCACCATGTCCGCGTACGACGGCCGCAACGCCAGCGTCGACGTGGTCATCCGAGCCAGCAACCAGGCGCTGCTCGCCCAGATGATCGACCTGACATGGGTCGAGGGCGACTGGAAGGTCGCGCTCGCCGACGACGGCCAGATGCGCACGCCCATGGGCGCCGTGCAGTCGCTCGCCGGCTACACGGCGTGGGACGGTGCGCAGTGAGCTGCGGGACGTTCGAGCTGACGTGCCACGTGAGCGAGGCGGCGGCCGGCTTCTTGGAGTCGACTCTCGGGCAGATGGCCCGAGAGGCGGCCGAGGCGGCCGGTCGCGCGGTCGCGGGCCTGGGAACGCTGTGGGTCGCGGTACCCACTCCCGATCTGGTGACCGGAGACGGCTCCGTGAAGGTCAAGCCTGGATCGCGCGCGGCCGGCGCCGAGGGGATCGTCACCGTGCTCGGTTGGGCGCAGTTCCTCGGGTACACGATCGCCGCGCTGTCGCTCATCGCGATCTTCGCGATGGCGATGGTCAACCACCGACGGGGCGAGGCCCTGTTCGCGACGAAACGGCTCGCGATCGTGCTGTTCTCGACGGTGCTGCTCGGCGCCGCCGGCCCCGTGGCGCAGGCGCTGGTCAGCAGCGGCCCTCAAGCAGCTTCCAACACGGTGATGTACCTGCAACGAACGATGTGGTGGTACTCGATCGCTGCGATGGTGCTGGGCATCATCGTCGGCGCCATCCGCATGATCGCGACCCACCGCCTCGAGCCGGGCCGCGACCTGGTGCAGGGCCTCATCACGATGATCGTGATTTCGGGCGCGGGGGTCACGGGGATGAACCTGCTGATCCGCGCCCTGGACTCGCTGGCCAACAAGCTGATCAACGGATCGCTCGCGTGCGGGCCAGCGGCCGACTCCTCGTGCTTCGGTGGATCGGTGAGCACGCTGCTGGTGTTCACCTCCGCCGCCGGCGCGACGGGACTGCCCGCGTTCCTCCTGCTGCTGCTGTCAGTCGTCGCGATCTTCGCCTCCGCGGTGCAGATCGTGTTGATGGTGGTGCGCTCTGCGCTGATGGTCGTGTTCGCCGGTCTGCTGCCAACCGCCGCGGCGGGGTCCAGCACGCGCACCGGCAGGGACTGGCTGAACAAACTCCTGAGCTGGATGTTCGGCTGGATGCTCTACAAGCCGATCGCCGCGTTCATCTACGCGGCCGCGTTCATGCTCACAGCGACGCCGTTCTATGCCGACGACGGCACCGGCTGGGTGTCCTCCCTCGGCGGCCTCGCGCTCATGCTCATGGCGCTCTTCGCGCTACCGCCCCTGTTCAAGGCGATCGCCCCAGCCGTCGCAGCTGCGATGAGCGGTAGCGGAGGCGGCGGGATGGGCGCCGCCGCGGGCATGGGTGCGATCGCTGCTGGCGGGCAGATCTACTCCGGCTCCAAGAACACCGGCGGAGGCGGAGGCGGAGCGCAGCCCGCAGCCAAGGGGGCGAACCCGATGCCAGCTCCCGGGACCCCAGCAGGGGGCAGCGCGGGCGGCGGCGGAGCAGCAGCGAGCGGCAGAGCAGCGGCGGGCGGAGGCGCCGCAGCGGGCGGAGGCGCCGCCGCGGCGGGAGCCGCCGCGGGTCCTGTCGGCCTCGCAGTGGGCGCGGGCGTCGATGGCGCGAAGAAGGCCGCGGGTGCGGTCAAGGGCGCGATCCAGGGCGCGGCCGCTGCGGTCTCGGAGCAGCCCGCTGGCACCGCGCCCGCTGGACCCGCCCCGGCCGGGACGCCGACCTCGGGAGGCGCACCGGGTCTGAGCGGCTCGTCGGCCGGCGGCGGTAGCGGCGGCCCGATGGCTGGCGGCGCGGGGGCGGGATCAGGCGCCGCGCAGGGCGCCGCCGCTGTGACGGCCGCGGGAAGCGCGGCAGTGGACTCCGTCCGTCGCACCGCGACGGACGTAACCGGTGAGGAGAAGTGACCATGTCGAACGATGGTGTTGTTGCCGGCTACGGCAACTGGAAGAAGCCCACGAGCGCTGGCCTCGTCGGTCTGAGCTTCGCCGGGACGATGGTCGCGATGGTCGGCCTAGTCGTCGTGGTCGTCGTAGCCAACGTCAAGGGGTGGTTGGCAGCGCTGCTCGCGTTCGCAGTGGTTGCCGCGGTCGTGGCCATGACCGTGACGCGCGACAAGCACGGGCTGAACGTCGCCGACCGCACCAAGGAGAGGGTGCGGTGGTGGGAGTCCCGCTCAAGCGGCTCGAACCTCTACCGTTCCGGTCCGCTGGGCCGCACGCCCTGGGGGACGTGCCAACTCCCGGGCATCGCCGCCGCGACTCGCCTGACGGAGTTCGTCGACGTCTACGAGCGCCCCTTCGCGCTACTCAGCTCCCCCGTCGGCACCGTGACGGTCGTACTGGCCAGCCAGCCCGAGGGCGACTCGCTGGTCGACCAGGAGCAGGTGGACCGGTGGGTGTCGCGCTTCGGCGGCTGGCTCGCCGGCCTCAGCGACTACCTCGGCTTGATCGCGGCATCGGTCACGGTGGAGACCGCGCCGGACACCGGCACCAGGCTGCGGCAGGAGGTCACGCTGAACCTGGACCCCGCGGCCCCGCCGTTCGCTCGGGAGGTCCTGGCCGAGGTCGTCGACAACTACCCGGTCGGGTCCAACAAGGTCAGCGCGTACGTCGCCCTGACCTTCGCCCGCAGCGTCGCGGGCCGCAAGCGCTCGATCGAAGATCTGGGCCGCGACCTGGCCGCCCAGCTGCCGAACCTCACCGGCACCCTCGAGGCGACAGGCGCGGGGGCCACACACCCCGCGACGGCCGCCGAGCTGTGCGAGCTGGTCCGCACGGCTTACGACCCCGCCTCCGCGGTCATCTTCGACGAGGCCGCCTCCCAGGGCGTCCGGGTGGACCTCACCTGGTCCGACGTCGGCCCGGCGGCCGCGGAGGCAGGGTGGCAGGACTACCGGCACGACTCAGGCCTGTCGCGCACGTGGATGGTGACTGGTGCCCCTCAGGGTGTCGTGCAGTCGAACATCCTGTCCGGGGTCCTCGCCCCGCACCGGGACGTCTCTCGCAAGCGCGTGACGCTGCTGTACACGCCGCACGACCCCGCCCGCGCCGCCGCCATGGTCGACGCCGACGTGCGTCAGACCCGAGCGATGCTCGGGGAACGCGCAGGCGCCGGCGCGTACCGCGCGCACCAGGCCGCGCAGAAGACAGCCGCGGAGCAGGCCGCCGGTGCGGGCCTGGTCTCGTTCGGCATGCTCATCACGGCGACCGTGATGGACGCAGCCCAAGAGGCGCAGGCGGCGGCCGCCGTGCAGAACCTCACCGCGGCCGCCCGGCTGATGGTTCGGCCGACGTACGGGTCCCAGGACACGGCGTTCGCGGCAGCGCTCCCGCTCGGCCTGCACCTGCCGCGGTACGCGAGCATGATCACGGCTACGGAGCGTGTCGCGTGATGCTGCGGCTGCGCCGGCGACAGTCCAGCGAGAGCCGCCGGACCCTGCACGGAGCGCTCACGGCGGGGGAGTCCGGCCCTACCCCCACGGGCCCCGGCCGCCGTCGCCGTGAGCGTGCCAAGGCAGCTAAGCGCGCGGTTCGGGTCCTCGGGGCCCGGGGCTGGTCCGGTCGCGGCAGCGGTCACGCATTCGGGATCCCGAAGGTCCCGCTCTGGCGGGGGACTACAGCTCAGGTGCCGGGCCTGTTCCCGTTCGCGGTCGGCGCCGGGACGCCCATGATCGGCGTCCCGCTGGGCCGCAGCCTGCTGACCGGCGCGACGCTCTGCTGCGACCCGATCAGCTGGTTCCAGCGCGCACACCTGATCGCGAACCCGTCGGCGTTCATCCTCGGCAAGCCCGGACTCGGCAAGAGCACCGTGATCCGGCGCATGGCCGTCGGGCTGGCGGCCTACGGCGTGCTGCCGATGGTGCTCGGCGACCTCAAGCCCGACATGGTCGACGTCATCGAGGCGATGGATGGCCAGGTGATCCGGCTGGGGCACGCCCGCTCGTTCCTGAACATCCTGGACCCGGGAGAGTCCCGACAGGCCGCCGAGCAGCTGCGCGCCGCTGGCCGTCACGACCTGGCCGACGAGGTTCTGGCCGACGCGCACGGGCGGCGCCGCACGATGGTCTCGGCGCTGCTCACGATCAGCCGCAAGGAGTCCCCGACGGACCGGGAGGAGGCGATCGTCGACGCGGCCCTGCGGCTGCTCGACGCGCGCCTGGACCGAGTCCCGGTGCTCGGCGACCTGCTGGACGTCATCCGCGAGATGCCGCAGGAGCTGCGGCATGTGGCGGTCGACCGTGGAGTGGACGAGCGCTACCGCGAGATCACCGAGAACCTGGAGGCCTCGCTGATCTCGCTGACGCAGGGCGGGCGCCTCGGGGCGATGTTCTCCCAGGCCACCTCAACCCCGATCGACCGCACCCGCCCCGTCGTGTTCGACGTCTCGGGGATCCACGAGACCGAGACCGATCTGCGTGCCGCGGCGCTCATGGCCTGCTGGTCAGACGGGTTCGCCTCCGTCACCGTGGCCCAGGTCCTCGCGGACGCGGGCCTCGAGCCTCGCCGGCACCGGTTCATCGTGCTGGACGAGCTGTGGCAGGCGCTGCGCTCGGGCACGGGCATGGTCGACCGGGTCGACGCGCTCACGCGCCTGAACCGCACCTTCGGAGTGGGGCAGGTCATGGCCTCGCACACCATGAGCGACCTCGAGGCGCTCCCCGACGCCGCCGACCGGATGAAGGCCCGCGGGTTCGTCGAGCGCGCCGGCATGGTGATCTGCGGTGGCCTGCCGGAATCGGAGATGCCCTTGCTGAACAAGGTCGTGCCGTTCACCAAGGCCGAGCAGCGCATGCTCATCAGCTGGACCGACCCGCCGGCGTGGGACGACCAGCGCGGCCAGGAGGCCGAACCTCCCGGCCGCGGGCACTTCCTGGTGAAGGTCGGCGGCAGGTCCGGGATCCCGTTCCGGACGTTCCTGACGGCCGCCGAACGCGACGTCAACGACACGCAGAAGCGCTGGCACGCCCAGTCGCGCATCGGTGAGGGGCGGGCAGTGGCATGAGCGCACCCACGAAGCGGTCCACTCCCGGCAACCTCGAGCCGGGCACGGTCGCGCTCGCCGGCCTGGTGGCGTTCTTCGCGGTTCCTGCCTGCACCGCCTGGGGCGCGCTGCGCGTCGACGACGCCCTCCATGACCGGAACTCCACGACCGGGCGTAACCCCCTGTCCGTCCTTGCCGGGCTCGCACGTGGGGAGCTGGCCTGGTCGACCACGGCGACGATCAGCGCGCTGCTGCTCCTGGCCCTGGTCGGCGGGCTGCTGTGGTCGGCGGCCGCGGGGTACCGGCGGCTGGTCCCGGCGAAGCTGCCCGTCGACCGCGCCGCGGTGCACATGGGCCGCGGGAAGCAGGTCGACGCGCTGCGCGAGGCCCACGTCCGCAGGACGGCACGGCGCCTCGGCTGCCCCGACGCGATCGGGCTGAAGGTCGGCACGGCGGTGCTGGGCGGGTACAGCGTCTGGGCCGGCTGGGAGGACGTCTCCATCGACATCTGGGGTCCCCGCTCCGGCAAGACGACCTCCCGTGCCATCCCCTCGATCCTCGACGCCCCCGGCGCGGTCATGGCGACGTCGAACAAGCGCGACCTGGTCGACGCCACCCGCGACGTTCGCGCCGCACGGGCGGGGGAGGAGGTGTGGGTGTTCGACCCGCAGGCCCTCGTCGACGAACCGGTCACCTGGTGGTGGAACCCGCTGCGGTTCGTCACCGACGAGGTGAGCGCCACCCGGCTCGCGAAGGTGTTCATCGACGCCACACGTGAGCCCGGCGCCCGCACGGACGCCTACTTCGACGGCGCGGCGCGCGACCTGCTCGCCGGCCTGCTTCTCGCGGCCGCGCGGGGTGACAAGCCGATCACCGAGGTGTTCCTGTGGTTGGCGGACTCGACCGAGGACGAGCCGCAACACCTCCTCGAGCAGTACGGCCACCGTCTCATGGCCGCGTCCGTCGCCGAGGTCCTGGCTCTGCCGGACCGCCAGCGGGCGGGCGTGTACGGGTCGGCCAAGCAGATCGTCTCGTTCCTGCTCAACGCACAGGCAACCCAGTGGGTCACGCCCTCGCCTGGGCGCCGTGAGTTCGACCCGCACGCGTTCGTCCGGTCTCAGGGCACGCTCTACTCCCTGTCCAAGGAGGGCGTCGGCACCGCCGGCCCGATCGTGCTCGCGCTCAACGTCGCGGTCATGACCGCGGCCGAGGAGTACGCCAAGCACCTGCGCGACGGGCGGCTGGCGACCCCGCTCGTCGTCGTGCTGGACGAGGCCGCGAACGTGTGCCGGTGGCAGGAGCTGCCCGACATGTACTCGCACTTCGGGTCGCGCGGCATCATCGTCCAGACGTTCCTCCAGTCCTGGGACCAGGGCGTAGCCGTGTGGGGCCGGGAGGGGATGCTCAAGCTCTGGAACGCCTCCACGGTGCGGGTCTACGGCGGGGGGACGGCCGACCCGGACTTCCTGGACAAGCTCTCGCAGCTGATCGGTGAGTTCGAGCGCACGACCCGCTCCGTGAGCAGCTCCCGCCACGGCGGCTCGACCTCGTGGCAGGCGGCACGTGAGCGCGTGCTCGACGTCTCGGACCTGGCCTCGCTCCCGCGCGGCCGCATCGTCGTCGTCGCTGCCGGCTGTCGCCCCGTGCTGGTCAAGCCGGTGCCCTGGATGGACGGCCCGCACCGCGACGCGGTCAACGCATCCTGGAAGCGCCACAACCCGAACGGCCTGACGGAGATGACCGAGCGCTGGGCGCCAGGTGAGCCCGCGGAGGTGGCGGCGTGAACATCGATCTGGGGTCCTGGGGAGACAGTCCGGTCCCGGCACGAGAGCCCGACCCTCGGCCGGCGGCCGGCGGGTTCGCGCCCGACGTGAGCGACGTCGACGTGATCGACCGAGCCCACGCCGCCGTGGAGCGAGCCGAGACCCGGGTGCGGACCGAGGACCGCAGGCTCGCCGCCGCGTCCCGGGCGATGGAGGACGCGGCTGGTGCGCTCGACCTCGCACGACGCCGGCAGGAAGAGCACGAAGCCGGCCGCGTCGCCGGCGAACGGGCGCGCGACGCCCGCAGCGCGCAGATCGCCGAAGCGGTGCGCCGGGCGGAGCGCAAGCTGCAGCTGACCGAAGAGGCGATCGAGGACCGGCAAGCCGAGTGCCACGTCGCACGGGTGGCGCTCGAGCGCGCCCGTGGCGCCCTCGAGCGCAAGAAGGCGGAGGTGCTCAAGGCGCAGGCGGCCGCCCTGGAGATCGCCCCACCGATCCAGGAGCCGGAGCTCGTCTACGGCAGCGTCATCCAGTTCGTCGAGGAGTATCTGCTGCCGCTGTACCGGCGCAAGACGGCGACCTGGTGCCCGCAGTGGTGGAAGCACCCCGAGGTGACCGTCCGCCTTCAGGCGCTGTGGCTGTCCTGGGAGCAGCTGCGCCAGGACCCGGCGCTCGGCCTGTCGGTGTGGCTGCGCGATCACCTCGACCACCACATGCCGATCGTGCTGGCCAGCGACGGGCCCCTCAAGGGCTGCAAGCCAGGCGAGCACCGCGGCGAGCGCGAGCTGCTGACCTTCGACCCGCCCCCGGCGGGCCTGTACCCCGACGAGAGAGCAGGTGCCCAGTGACTACGAGCCCGCGACCGCTCGACTCGAGGAGGGCGCTGTGAGCGACCCTGCCCGCTGGGTTCTCTGCACTGCTGCCGGCACCGTGATCGGCGTAGCCCTCGGCTGGTTCACCCCGCTGCCGAACGGGGTGAGCATCGCCCTCGGCGCGGGCCTCGTCGCCGTCGCGTACCCGTACCTGTCCGCGAGGTCGAGGCGCGCCCAGGCAGCACGCGCGACACGTCTCAAGGCGGCCCCAGTGGTTGCCGCCGGGGTCGACCTGGACGCGAAGGCCGGCGGTGGCGAGCACCTCGTCCTGTGACTTCCAGCGGAAGATGGCGGGCTTCTGCCGAGGCTAAGTGGCGGTGCCCGGCCGGGCGTTCCGTCCGGGAGCTGGGGTGATTCTTCGACAGCGCGGGGTCATGACCGCACCGCAGCGGTGCACTGTCGCCCGCGACTCGGACCTGTGGTTGCTGCGGCCAACCTCGGCCCAATGCCGCGGAGCTGAGCAACACCCCCGGCTTCTGTGCGTCGACGGCGACCGGAGGCCGAGCCCGCTCGGAGCGGCCGTGTCGATCAGGTGAGTTGGAGGGTGGTCACACAGGTCGGGCTGCCCTCGGTCGTGCTGAACGGAACGTTGCCGCTCAGGTCGCCCTGAGTGATCTCGATCGTTCCCTCGACGTCTTCAGGGAGCCAGTAGCCGACGAACCCGTTGGAGTAGGTCGTGGCGCTCTCCTCGACGAGGACAACACCGTCGGCGTCGGTGATCGTGACCTCCACCGGTTCGTCGACCAACTCGCCCTGGCAGGTCGCGAGGCTGTGGAAGTAGCACTCGTGCGTCGTCTCGATGTACGGCGCGATCGAGACGTAGAACTCGCCCTCGTCGAGGGGCACGGCGACCTCGGCGGTCCCGTCGCCGACGAGGACCTCGTCCTCGCGCACGGAGGCCGTGAAGTTCAGCGGCAGGCTGTCCGTCGAGGTGTCGAGTCGCGTGACGATCTCCTGACCGGTCAGGCCGTCGAGCCCGAGGTCGGCGAGGACGTCGTCATCCGAGGTGGCGGAGCAGCCGGCGAGCACAGCGGTGGCAGCAACGACGACGGCGGCGAGGCGGAGTCAAGAACGCATGTGAAGATCCTCGCTCACCGTCGTGCGCGGCTCCGCCGACCGAAGGCCCGTCGGCGATGAAGATTCGATGAAGGGGTCGTCTGCTCAGGCAGCTGGCACCGCTGTCCGCGGTCCGACGCGCTGGGCCCCGTGCGCTGCGGCTGTCGAGGCCTGTGGGCTCAGGTCAAGACGCCGCAGGAGCTGGGCGTTCGCGGCCACGACGACCGTGGACAGGGACATGAGGATCGCGCCGATCTCCATCGGCAGGACGAACCCCACCGGCGCGAGGACTCCGGCGGCGAGGGGCACGGCGGCGATGTTGTAGCCGGCGGCCCACCACAGGTTCTGCTTCATCTTCCGGTAGCCCTCACGGGAGAGCTGGATGACGGACAGGACAGACCGGGGGTCGTCGGAGGCGAGGATGACCCCGGCCGAGGCGATGGCCACGTCCGTGCCGGCACCGATGGCGACGCCGACGTCGGCCTGCGCGAGGGCGGGCGCGTCGTTGACGCCGTCACCCACCATCGCCACGGTCCGCCCCTCACCCTGCAGGGAGGCCACCGTGCTGCTCTTGTCCTCCGGGCGGACGCCCGCGAAGACCTGATCGATGCCGAGTTCCGTCCCCACGGCCTTGGCCACCGGCTCGGCGTCACCGGTGATCATCACTACGCGGATGCCGAGGGCGTGAAGGGCGTCGACCGCCTCGCGGGACTCCTGACGTACCTCGTCGGCGAGCCCTAGCGCTCCGGCCACGCGGCCGTCGACCACGACGTGCAGGACGATCTGTCCGCGGTCGGACCAGGGCTGGGTCACCGGCAGAGGATCGAGCCCCTGCTCGGCCAGGAGGTTCGGGCCGCCGACGGCGACCCAGCGTCCGTCCACGGTGACGGAGACTCCGACAGCCGTCGAGGCCTGGAAGTCCTCGGCGCGCGGCACCGTGAGCCCTCGATGGTGTGCTGCGGCGGTGATCGCACGTGCCAGCGGGTGCTCGCTGTCGGCTTCCGCGGCGGCGGCCAGCGCGAGGAGCTCGTCGTCACCGATCCCGGTCGTCGCGACATCGTGCACGGCGGGCTCGCCCTTGGTGAGCGTCCCGGTCTTGTCGAACAGGACGGTGTCGACCACGCGCATCCGCTCGAGTGCGGCACGGTCCTTGACCAGCACGCCACCCCGGGCAGCGCGTTCGGTGGAGATCGACACCACCAGCGGGATGGCGAGCCCGAGGGCGTGCGGGCAGGCGATGACGAGCACCGTGATGGCGCGGATGATCGCGAAGTCCGGTGTCCCGACGGCGCTCCAGATCGCGACCGTGATGACGGCGGCGATCAGGGCGAACCAGAACAGCCACCCGGCGGCGCGGTCGGCCAGCAGCTGCGCACGCGTCGTGGACGACTGCGCCTGGGCGACCAGTCGTCGGATCCCGGCCAGCACGGTCGAGTCACCGACGGCGTCGACCCTCACGCGCAGGGCGCTGTCGGTCGAGACGGTTCCCGCGACGACCTGGTCGCCGACGGTCCGGAACACCGGCCGCGACTCGCCCGTGATCATCGACTCGTCGACGTCGGCAGCGCCCTCGACGACCTGCCCGTCGGCCGGCACCCGGCCGCCCGGGCGGACGATGACGACGTCCCCCAGGGCGAGCGAGGACGGAGCGACCGTGACGACGGAGTCGCCGTCGACCTTCTCCGCCTCGTCCGGCAGCAGCGCCGCCAGGGAGTCCAGAGCGGAGGAGGTCTGCGCCAGGGACCGCATCTCCAGCCAGTGGCCGAGCAGCATGATCACGACCAGCAGGGCCAGCTCCCACCAGAAGTCCAGCTCGTGCGAGAGCACCCCGAGGGTCGCGCCCCAGGAGGCGACGAACGCCACGGTGATCGCCATCCCGATGAGCAGCATCATCCCCGGCTTGCGGGCCCGGAACTCAGCGACCGCTCCGGTGAGGAACGGCCGTCCGCCCCACAGGTAGATCACGGTGCCGAGGGCCGGCGCGACCCAGGTGAGCCCCGGGACGTCGGGGAGGGCATAGCCGAGCAGGTCGGCGAACATCCCGCTGAGCAGGACCGTCGGCACGGCGAGCGCGAGGTTGATCCAGAACAGGCGCCGGAACAGGGCGACGTGGTCACCGTGACCACCGCCGTGTGCCCCGTGCCCGCCGTGGCCACCCTCGGCGCCTATGTGCTCGCCATGGTGGCTCGCGGAGGGCCGGTGCTCGGCGTCGTGCCCATCCACATGCGCGGGCATGTGGTGGCCCTCGTGCTCCATCTGGCCGGCGTCGTGCCCACCGTGGCGGTCGTGAGCCAGCGGATCAGTGTCCTCGACGGACAGCTCGTGCCGCTGGCTCGCGCTGCTGCGTCGTTCGCCGTGCACGTCGTGGCCCTGGTGCGCGTTGCTCATGGCTCTTCTCCTCGACCCGTGCTCCACCGTCATCTGCGCAAAAATACCCCCAGGGGGTATATGAGCAGCCAACGGCGTGCTCATGGCCGGTATTCCCGGCTCGGGGGCACCTCGACGCCGAGCGGGTCAGGTCAGGGGGTCGGGCACGAGCGCAGCGCGGTGCCCTCGAAGTCCGGTACGGGGCGCGCGTCGGCCTCGGCCGCCGTTGCTGCGATGCCCTTGCGCTCGATGTCCTCGATGAGCCAGTCCATCTCGGCGATCTCCCGCTGCTGAGCCTCGATGATATCGACGGCGAGCTCGCACACCCGGACGTCGTCGATCTGGGCCCGCTCGGAGCGGGTGATAGCCAGGGAGTGGTGCGGGATCATCGCGCGCATGAATGCGGTGTCGCCGACCGTGACCTGGCTGCGGTCGAGGGCGACGCCGCCGGCAAGGAGCAGCACGCTGACGGCGACCACGGCGATGTTCGCCTTCGCGTTCTTGTACATGTTCAGCATCCAGGCGAGCATGATCAGCCCCATCGTGCCGCCCATGGTGACCGCCATGAAGACCCGGCTCTGGCTGAACCGGACGTGATCCAGCTCCCACGAGCCGACGAACATCACCCAGTACATGACCACCATGGCCGTGAGGATCATGGCGGCGAACCGCAGGTACATGCCCTTCATCTGATGGCCCTGCCCACCGCCGTGCCGCTCACCCCCGTGATGGGCGCCGTCACCGTCGTGCTCGTCGTTCATCGACTCGCCATCGTGCTCACGCTGCACGGACATCGCTGCGTCTCCTCGTCTGGAGCCTGACCCGGTTTCCCGGACAGTTCGGGTTGGGTGATCATGCCGCCGCGGTGGCGGCGGTGTGAAGGTCCTCGAAGTCGTTCGGGGACCGGTAGTCCAGGCCGGAGTGGCGCCGGAGAGGGTTGTAGAAGCCTTCGATCCATTCGAAGATCGCCGCGGCGAGCTCCTCGCGGCAGGCCCAGGAGCGGCGGTCCAGGAGCTCGCGCTGCATGGTCGACCGGAAGGACTCCATCATCGTGTTGTCCACGCTCGAGGCGACCCGCCCCATGGATCCGAGCAGGCCGGCCGAGCGCAGCCGGTGGCCGAAGATCCACGACGTGTACTGGGCTCCGCGGTCTGCGTGGACGATCGCGCCGGGCCCCGGCCGGCGGGTCCAGATCGCCATCTGCAGCGCGTCGACGACGAGCTCGGAGCGCATGTGGTCCGCGATCGACCACCCGACGATCTTGCGGGTGAACACGTCCAGGACCGCGGCGCAGTAGACCTTCCCGGTGTTCGTCGGGTGCTCGGTGATGTCGGTGCACCACAACCGGTCCGGACCGTCGGCGACGAACCGGCGCTGGACCAGGTCCTCGTGCGGGGCCGGCGCCGGGTGGTGACGAGCGCGCTTGCGCCGGTGGCTGATGCCGCTGACCTGCGCGGCCCGCATCAGCCGCGCGACCCTCTTGCGGCCGCAGGCGATGCCCATGCCCAGGCGCAGCTCGGCATGGACCCGCGGGGCGCCGTAGGAGCACCGCGACATCTGGTGGACTGCCACGATCGTGGCCGTCAGCTCGGCGTCGGCGACCGCTCGGGCGGACGGGGGTCGGACCTGCCAGTCGTAGTAGCCGGACCGGCTTGGCTGCAGGCACAAGGACTCCTCTCGGAGATGACATCGTCACCTCAGGACAGGTGTCCGGGGAAGCGGGTCAGGCTCCTCTCGCTCCTACCTGCCGGGGTGTCGGACGGACTCACGGGGTGCTGCGGGCGGGATGCCCGCCGGCACCGCGTGGACGGGCTCAGCGGATGGCCGCGAGGAGCTCGGCGCAGGCGGCCTCGCAGTCCCGGCACGCCTCGGCGCAGATGCGGCAGTGCTCGTGCATGCCCGCGTGCTGCTCGCACTCGTCGCCGCAGGCCCGGCACGCGGCGATGCAGGCCTCGAGGTGAGCCCGGGTGATGTTGGCGTCATAGCCGGTGTGGCGGGACAGGATCCGCGCCGTGGCCGCGCAGCTGTCGGCGCAGTCGAGGTTGGACCGGATGCACTTGCGCAGGTCGGCGACCATCTCCTCACTCAGACACGCGTCCGCGCACGCGGTACACGCCTGCGAGCAGGCGACCAGGGACTCGATGACGCGAGCCAGCAGCTGGCGGTCGAGGTTGATGGTCGCGGGGTAGGTGTCGAGCATCTGCGTGGTCTTCACGACGGCCTCCTGATTTGCGGATCGTGCGGCACATCGATCGCTCGTGCGCCGCGGGGACCCTTTCGACGCTATGGACAGGGCCGCGTGTTCGCGCGGTGAGAGGGACGGCGCCGCCATGAAGGTTCGATGAGGGTCTCTCCGGCGGACGGCCGCGCAAGGGCGAACGCGCGTCAGGCCGTGAATCCGACGGCTACGCCGCAGGGCCGGCGGGCACGGGGTCAGAGCGCTGGATGACGTTGCCGACGAGTCGGTCGGGCAGTCGCGCGACGCCCGGACCGCCGCACCGGAGCCAGCGCGCGAGCTCGCCGGTGACTTCATCCCCGGCGAGGCGTTCGAACCACACCGGTCGTGCGCCGGTGCGGCGGCATGCACCGGACGGACGAGCGACCACGACGTCGCCGCGATCGCACGCGTCGAGGCAGTCGACGGTCGTCAGGCGAGCCACGCCGGAGTCGGCCAGGTGCCTCAGGCGCTGCAGCTGGCCACCCGGGGCGGTGTCAGCTTCGCCCAGGGTCTCTCCGGCACACAGACTGCACGCGGTGAGGCCGGGCAGGTTCTTCCTTGTCAAACGGGGAGTTCGGCACCGGGCGACGGTACGTCCGCACCTAGCGCTTCGCCGCAGCGCCGGTGGCAGACGCACGCGACAGGAGGCCACCTTTTCGTGCGGGGTGGCCTCCTGCCGGTCGTGCTGCGGGCTGCTCAGAGGGACCGCAGCAGGTTCTCCATCTCGGTGATCTCTATGTTCTGGTCGTCCCTGATCGTCCGGGCGAGTGCCAGGGCGTCGGGGTCTGCGCCCTCGCCGATCTGGGCCTGGGCCATCTCGACGGCGCCGCGGTGGTGGGCGACCATGAGCTCGAGGAACTGAACCGCCCCGGGTTCAGTGGAGGCTCGGTTCTCTGGTTTCGGCTGTCGTGACGGCCGGGTTCAGTGGAGGCTCGGTTCTCTGGTTTCGGCTGTCGTGACGGCCGGGTTCTGACGGTAGTAGAGGGCTTCCTGTTCGGCGGGTGGGACGTCGCCGAGTTCGGTGTGCAGGCGTCGGTTGTTGAACCAGTCGACGTACTCCAGGGTGGCCATCTCGACGTCGTCGAGGGTGCGCCAGGGGCCGCGGCGACGGATGAGCTCGTTCTTGAACAGCCCGATCGTGGACTCGGCCATCGCGTTGTCATACGCATCGGCCACCGACCCGATCGAGGCGCGCATGCCGAGCGCCGCGAGCCGCTCGGTCAGGGCCAGAGAGACGTACTGAGCTCCCGCGTCGCTGTGGTGGATCAGCCCGGTCAGGTCGGCGACCCCGGCCCGACCGCGGGCCCAGGCGGCCATCTCCAGGGCGTCGGTGACCAGGTCGGCGCGCATGCGGGTGTCGGCCTTCCAGCCCACGATCATCCGCGAGTAGACATCGATGACGAACGCGACGTAGCTGAAGCCGGCCCACGTCCGCACGTAGGTGAAGTCCGCGACCCACAGCTGGTTCGGCGCCTCGGCGTGGAACGCCCGGTTGACCAGGTCCCCGGCGCGCACCCCGTCCTTGGCCGGGATCGTGGTCCGCTTCGCGCGGCCACGCACGACCCCGCGCAGCCCGGCGTCGCGCATGAGCCGTTCGACGGTGCAGCGGGCGACCATGTGCCCGGCCCGATGCAGGTGCTTCCACATCTTCCGAGCCCCGTAGACGCCGTAGTTCGCAGCGTGCTCGACCGTGATCACCTCACTCAGCGCGGCGTCAGCGACCGCGCGCGCGGAGGGCGGGCGCGTCTTGGCGGCGTAGTACGTGCTCGGGGCGACCTGCAACAGGCGGCAGATCGGCTCGACCCCGAACTCGTCCTTATGGGCGTCGATGAACGCCACTACCTGACCTGCGGGCGGTCGAGCTCCGCCGCGAAGAAAGCCGACGCCGCCTTCAAGATCGCGTTCGCCCGCCGCAGCTCACGGTTCTCGCGCTCGAGCTCGGCCATGCGCTGCGCATCGCTCGTGGTCGTACCCGGCCGCTCGCCCGCGTCGATCTCGGCGCGCTGCACCCACCCACGCAGCGTCTCGGGATTGATCCCGAGCTGCTCACCGATCCGCAAGCACGCCGCCGGCCTCGTCGCCGGATCCCGCTTCGCCTCGATCACCAACCGGATCGCCCGCTCCCGCAGCTCGTCCGGGTACTTCCTCGGTGCAGCCATGACTCTCATCCTCCGGGGATTGAGAGCCTCCATGGAAGCCGGGGCGGTTCACTTCGCTCCGTGCGTGCAGTCTCTCAACCGAGATGCGTCATGGGCCGGGGCAGGGCGTCAGAGGCCGAAGGCTCCGCCGCTGACGAGGATGACGATGCCCAGGCCGATCAGAACGATCGGGAACAGCACGTGTTCCCAGCGTTCGAGGACTTCGGCGATCGGTCGGCGCGTGGCGATGAACTTGGCCAGCATGACGAGGATCGCGACGAGCAGGAGGAAGACGACACAGTAGGCGACCACGGCTACGGGTCCCACGTTGAGGAAGACCGGGACGTAGACGCCGATGTTGTCTCCTCCGTTGGCGAAGGTGACCGCGGCGACGGTCAAGACGCCGACGTTCTTGCCCTCAACCTTGGCGTCATCGTCATCGTCGTCGCTCCCGCGCCAGGCCCGCCATGCGGCCCACAGGCCTAGGGCCAGGGGGATGAGCCCGAAGTAGGGGATGGCTTCTTCAGGAAGGAATGCTCCCGCGCCCAGTGACACGAGCACGGCGGTGCCCAGGATGCCGGCGAACCCGAGGTACTGGCCTGCGGTGATCCGGGCCGTCGTCCCGCGTTGCCCTGCGCCCCGGGCGAAGAACAGCGAGAGCACGATGATGTCGTCGATGTTGGTGGCAACGAACAGGCCGATCGCCTGCAGGACCGAGGAAACGATCACGCGTCAGGCTCCGCGTTGGCGCACCCGGGAACAGGGCAGGCAGGATCGATGCAGGGAGCGTTCTCGTTCACGGCGAGGGTGACCTCGACCAGTGCGTTGAGCGCCCGTGCCAGGTGCGGGTCGGCGATCTCGTAACGTGTCTGGCGGCCCTCGGGCTCGGCGACCACGATGCCGCAGTCGCGCAGGCAAGCCAGATGGTTCGACACGTTCGAGCGCGTCAGCCCGAGGTCGCGTGCCAGCTCTGCCGGATAGGCGGGCCGCTCCAACAACGCCATCAGGAGCCGTGACCGTGTTGGGTCGGCCATTGCCCGGCCCAACCGGTTCATCACGTCCAGGCGAGTAGCAATGCTCAGCATGTGCTGAACTATACAGCACTGACTGAACCGGCAGCCTGTGCCGCAAACGAACGATTCCGCTACACGCGCCGGAGGGCCGGGCGGCGCGCGTCTGTGGCTTTCAGCGCTGGGTGGCGGGAATCTGTCGCCGCAATGTGGCGGTTGAGCTGGGCCCATGACATCGACGGGGGGCTACGGCCCAGAGGCAGCCATCGGCGGCGCCGTGATCATGTGTGCACCTTGCGGCTGACTGCGCTGCGGCGTTCGCGCGCAGGTACGGCGGATGCTTCAGGCGGTGGGGATGAGGTGACAGACCTGGGCGGGGGTGCACTGGTCAGGGTGCAGAGTCTTTGCCCGCGCGCTGAGCTGGCGCACCTGGGTTAACAGAGTCGTGAGCTCGGCGATCCGCCGCTCAAGATCGTGGGCGTGCTGTTCGAGCACTGCCGCGACGTGTGCGCACGGTGCGCCGGCGCTTTCGCGGGCAGAGACGACGTCGACGATCTCCGCCAGGGTCAGCCCGGCCGCCTGCGCGGCCTTCACGAACGCCAGCCGGTCGACCGCCCGGTGGTCGTACTCCCGGTAGCCCGACGCTTGGCGAGCCGGCGCTGGCAGCACGCCGGCGCTCTCGTAGTAGCGGATCGTCTTGGTCGTCACGCCGGCCGTGGCGGCCAGCTCTCCGATGCGCATGGTCAACCGTAGACCTTGACCTTCCCCCGCACTGGAACGTCTACCGTCCGATGACCTGTCCGCGCGCGCGAGGAGAATGCCATGGACGAGTACGACCTGATCGTCATCGGGACCGGCGGCGCTGCGATGGCCGCGGGCATCGAGGCACGGTCCCGCGGCAACAGCGTCTTGCTCGTCGAGCACGGGCCGCTAGGCGGGACCTGCCTGAACATCGGTTGCGTGCCCAGCAAGAACCTCCTCGCCGCCGCCGGGCAGCGCCACCGTGCGGCCACGCACCCCTTTGAAGGCATCTCCACCAGCGCGGGCCCGGTCGCCTTGGGCGCCCTGATGGAGCAGAAGCAGGCCTTGATCGACCGCCTGCGCCAAGCGAAGTACGCCGACGTCGCCGACGCCCACGGCTTCCCGATCCTGCAGGGCCACGCACGCTTCATCGACCAAGAGACACTGCAGGTCGACGGCCAGGCCCTGCGAGCACGGCACGGGTACGTCGTGGCCACCGGCGTGGCAGCACACATCCCGGACCTCCCGGGGTTGGGTGACGTGGCGTACCTGACCTCCACCACCGCGATGGAGCAGCAGGACCTACCCGCATCCATGGTGGTGCTCGGCGCCGGGTATGTCGGGCTCGAGCAGGCCCAGCTGTGGGCGCACCTCGGTGTCGCCGTCACCATCGTCGGACGCTTCGCGCCCCACGCGGAGCCGGAGGTTGCAGACGTGTTGCTCGGCGTGTTTCAGGACGAGGGCATCACCGTGGTGCAGGAGCGCGCGACGGAGGTGCGGGCGACTCACGACGGCGTTGAGGTCCGGACCGGGAGCGAGAGGCGGCTGACGGGCCAGCGGTTGCTCGTGGCGACCGGGCGCTTCGCCGACACGTCCGACCTGGCTCTCAATGCAGCAGGTGTTGCTACTGACAGGCGCGGCTTCGTCGTCGTCGACGAGAACCAGCGGACCACCAACCCACGGGTCTTCGCGGCCGGGGACGTGTCCGGCGTCCCGCAGTACGTCTACGTCGCAGCCCAGACAGGACACGTCGCCGCAGCCGGCGCGCTCGGCCAGCCCTCAGCAGTGGACTATCGAGGGCTGCCCGGCGTCACCTTCACCACGCCCCAGATCGCCAGCGCGGGACTGACGGAGGACCAAGCTCTCGCCGCTGGGCACGCCTGCGAATGCCGCGTCCTAGGAGCGCAAGACATCCCGCGCGCCCTGGTCAACCAGGACACCCGCGGTGTCCTCAAGCTCGTCATCGACGCCGAGAGCCGCAAGATCCTCGGGGTGCACGCTGCCCTGGACGGCGCAGGCGAACTGATGCTCGCAGCGACCTACGCGATCAAGTTCGGCCTCACCGTGGACGACCTCGCCGACACTTGGGCCCCCTACCTAACGATGAGCGAAGCCCTGCGCATCGCCGCCGGCTTGTTCCGCTCAGCGCTGCCCACGAGCTGCTGCGCATAGGCACCCGAGCCGGCGCGTCACGGCTCGTGCGAGCCCGCGCCGACAGTGTCGCCCTTCAGCCTCAGGGCCACCCATAGGCCGCAAGGCCGACAGATGTACGACGCCCCGCCGTCCAACGCATGAAGAGCGCGGCGCGGCTTGCTGCGCCCGCAGCACGAGCACTCCCTCGAGTCCTGGCTCATCACGCGATGCTCCCACTCCCGCACCAGAAGACACAGGGCCAGGCTGGGTCAACGCGTCAGACAGAGTTGAGCCTGTCCCACTTCCTTGGAAGTGGGACGAGCGGTCCAAGACTTGTTCGAGCCGAGGCGGCACGGCTGACGCGCCGTGCCAGAAGTAGGTCCCGAAATCGCGTCCCGTTGGTTCCGTACAGAGACGACCTTCGGTACGTTGGGCCGGTGGAGTTGGGCTACGCACGCGTCTCGACGGCGAAGCAGGACCTTGACCGGCAGGTCGAGGCGCTCGTGGCGGCCGGCGTCGCACGGGACAAGATCTTTTTGGACAAGAAGTCCGGCGCGACCACCGACCGGCCGGGCCTCCGGGCGGTGTTGGAGTACGCCCGTGAGGGCGACGTCATCGTCGTGCACACCCTGGACCGCCTGGGGCGCACGGTGCGCGACACCCTCAACCTGATCCACGACCTCACCGACCGCGGCGTCGGGGTCCGCAACCTCGCGGACCCGATCAAGGTCGACTCCGCGAACCCCAGCGACCCGATGGGACAGCTCGCGGTCGTCCTGCTGGCCCTGTTCGCGCAGATGGAACGGACCTACACCGTCGAGCGCGCCGCCCACGCTCGAGCTGTTGCCACAGCCAAGGGCCGGCGGATTGGCCGACCCGTCCTGGTCGACGCTGACAAGCTCGCCTACGCCGCCCACCTGCGTGAGGCCGGCCACTCCATCGCGGAGATCGTCGCCAAGACGGGGATCGCCCGCACCAGCCTGTACCGCCACCTGCCGCCTCGGGCCGTCGAGCACCTCACCGCTGCGCCGGCGACCGAGCAGGCGGCAGCGGAGTCCGCGAGGTAGCAAGGAGACAGCGATGGTCTCGGCTCGGTTGACGGCCCAGCAGAAGGCCTTGCTGCTGTGCCAGCACCTCCAGGACGGAGTGCCGCTGACCCGCCTGGCTGAGCACGCTGGCATCCCGGAACGCACGCTGCGCCGGTGGGCAACGACCTACCGGGCCGACGGGACCGTCGATTCACTGGAACGTCGACGGCGCAGCGACGCCGGCCAGCGCCGGCTGCCCGACGACCTCATCGCGGCCGTCGAGGCGTTGGCTCTACGCCGGCCCGCCCCGACGACCGCGTTCGTGCACCGCCGGATCGCTGACATGGCGCGCGACCGCGGGCTGGCTCCGCCGAGCTACTCCACGGTGCGCGACATCGTCACCAGCATCGACCCAGGTCTGCGCACCCTTGCGACGGGTGGCGACACCGCCTATCGGGATCGGTTCGAGCTGGTCTACCGGCGCTCGGCGGCCCGCCCGAACGAACAGTGGCAGGCCGACCACACGCTGCTCGACGTGCAGATCCTCGATGCCCACCGACGCCCGGCACGACCGTGGCTGACGGTAGTGCTGGAGACTACTCGCGTGCCGTCGCCGGCTACACGCTCTTCCTCGGCGCGCCGAGCGCCGAGCGGACGGCCCTCGCGCTGCACCAGGCCGTCATCGCGAAGGGCAACCCTGCCTGGCCGGTCCAAGGCCTACCCGACGTGCTCTACAGCGACCACGGCAGCGACTTCACCAGCAGCCGGCTCGAGCGGGTCTGCCTCGACACCCACGTCAGCCTGATCCACTCCCGGATCGGGGTCCCGCAAGGCCGCGGCAAGATCGAGCGCCTCTTCAGGACCATCACCACCGAGCTGCTGCCGCACCTGCCGGGGTACATCCCGCACGGCACCGGCGGGCAACCCACCACACCGCCGCAGCTCACCCTCGCCGAGCTCGACAGCGCAGTCGAGCGCTTCGTCGTCGAGGAGTATCACAGCCGGCCGCACTCCGAGACCCGGCAGCCGCCCGTGGTCCGCTGGCTCGCCGACGGTTGGATCCCTCGCAGCCCAGCCCACCCGGAGGACCTCGACACGCTCCTGCTCACGGCGGCTACCAGCCGCATCGTCCAACGTGACGGGATCCGCTTCTCCGGCACCCGGTACATCAGCCCGGTGCTCGCCGCCTACGTCGGAGAGAGCGTCACCATCCGCTACGACCCCCGCGACGCAGCCGAGGTCCGCGTCTACTACTGCGATAAGTACCTGTGCCGGGCGATCGCACCTGAGCTCGCCCGCGAAGCAGTCACGCTGGAGCAGCTGCAGGACGCTCGCGTCGCCAGACGGCGGGCGCTGAAGAAGGAGCTGCGCGAGCGTCGGAGTCTGGCCGACGCCTTGCCCGCGGATCACCACTACGCCGTGGTGCAGCCCGCGGGCTTGCCGGGCGTGGACGGGCAGCGTCCGCCGGCCGAGCCGCCCGTCCCTCGTCACAGGCTGCGGACCTATGCCAACGACTGAACCTGCCCCCGACCGGAGCATCCTCGGCAAGAACGACGACGGCCGGCGCTTCCTGACCAGAGGACTGGGTGAGCTTGTCCCGCCGGCGCCGCGTGAGGAGCAGGTCTCCTTCTTGGTCACGAAGGAGCACCGGCGGTTCGCAGAGTTCGCCGACACCGTGCGACGCCACCGCCACGTCGGGCTGTGCTGGGGGCCGCCCGGGGTTGGCAAGACCCTGTCTGCTCGCCACTACGCCGGCACGGATCACTGGGCGCGTTGGCAGCACACCCTCACCAGCGGCACCGATCCCGGTGCCGTGCCCGAACGCGTCCTGCAGGCGCGGACCGCGTTCTGGACGCCCACGGTCAACGCGAGCACCCGCGAAGTCGACCGGGCCTTGCCCCGCGCGTGCCAGGAGATCTCCTACGCCGTCGACTACCACCAGTACGGCAAGGTCGACCCCTTCGTGCACCCGGCCTCAGCGGGCTCTGCGCTCACCGAGCTGCTCATCATCGACGAAGCCGACCGGCTTAGAACCGTCGGGCTGGAGCAAGTCCGCGACTACTACGACCGACACCGCCTCGGCGTCATCCTGATCGGCATGCCCGGGATCGAGAAGCGCCTGGCCCGTTACCCCCAGCTCTACAGCAGGATCGGCTTCGCCCACGAGTACCGATCACTGGGGCCCGACGAGCTCACCGCCGTCCTCACCCGCCGCTGGCAATCAGATAAGCACCCGGACGAAGACGACTTGGCTCAGGCCGCCGCCATCACCACGGTCGCCCGCGTCACCGGCGGCAACTTCCGCCTCGTCGACCGACTCCTCACTCAGATTGAACGCATCCGCCAGATCAACCACCTCCCGACGGTGACACCGGAGGTCGTCGAAGCGGCCCGCGAGGCCCTCCTCATCGGGCACTGAGCGAAGGTGCCCGGACACAGAGCACAGGTGATCTACGGCCACATATCCCTGTGGGCCACAATCCAGGCCCAGTTCGGTATGGGTGTCCTCGTGGTGCTGGCCGTGCATCCCGCCATGCGGCATGGTGCTCATCGCCGTCTCCTCCGATCGCCTGTACCCCCTCAGAGATACCTGTCTCGCCGTACATCCCGACCCCTATGCGGAAACTCCCCACCGCAGCGGTCGAGTTTCCTTCCGTAGCGTCCCTTACCTGCTCAGTCATTGACGCGGCGCGCCACAGAAACCTCATCAAACCTTCATCGTCAGGCGCACCGTCCTGCGGGACGTGTAGGTGCGATTCTCCCGTCAATAGCAGCCGCGCCGCAGCCTGGTGACCCATATCGAGGCGGGTTGCGGCTGTAGAGGCGAGGCGCACACCTTTCAACGGGCCAGTAGCGCAAGGCTGCTTCACAGGTGCTACCGGTCGGCCCGCGTCAGGCGCTGTAGGGCTCGATGACGGTCTTGCCGGTGGTGTGGCCAGTCTCGACTGCGACGATGGCCTCGCCGGCTTGTTCGAGGGGGTAGCGGGCGGTGACGTGGGGGTCGACGAGGCCGTACTCGATGACCCCGGTGATCTTGGCCATGGCCTCGCTGGTGCGCTCGAGGGCGGAGCCGCCGATCTCGGTGGCCGTCGCGGGGTCGGCGGCGGAGATGATGCGCGAGGGGCTGGTGGCCAGTGCGGCGACCTGGCGCAGGGCATCCCCGCCGACCAGGTCGACGATAAGGTCCAATCCCTCGGGGGCGACCTCGCGCACACGGTCGGCCACGCCCTTCCCGGAGGGGACGAAGGTGGCCCCGGTGGACTCGACGATTTGGCGCTTGGTCTCCGAGGCGATGCCGATGACGGTGAACTGGTGGACCCGGCCGATCTGGGCGGCCATGAGCCCGACGCCGCCGCCGGCGCCGAGGATCAGGAGCGTCTGGCCGGCTTCGAGCTCGATCTGGTGGGTGGCGTCGTAGGCGGTGGCTGCTGCGACGGGGATGGTGGCGGCGTCGGCGAAGGAGATCTCCTCGGGCTTGGCCACCGCCTCGGTGGCCCGCACGATGGTGTCCTGGGCAAAGGCCCCGTATCCGGGGGCGACCGGACCGAGGATCGCATCGCCCACCGCGAAGCCTTCCACGCCGTCGCCGATGGTGGTGACGACGCCGGCGACCTCCTGACCCATGGGGGCCGGCAGCGGTAGGTCGGTGCCCAGAGCTCCGGAGCGGATCTTGTGGTCGATTGGGTTGACGCCGGCGGCGCGGACCTTGACCGCCAGCTCGCCCGGGCCCGGCGGGGGGGCCGGGCGGTCGACCAGCTGCTGGTTCTCCGGGCCACCGAAGTCATTGAATACGTACACCTTGGACATGGGGTTGCTTCTTCCTTCTTGTTGGTCGCTGAACGAGCCGAGTGTGGTCCCTGACCTGGCCGGCCGCTTCAGCCGGTGGTTGGTGTGCTCGTCAGGCGGTGGGGGGCTCGTCCTGCCCGGCTGCCTCGGCGGCGTCGGCCTCGTTCTTGGTCGGGTAGGCACCGTCGGCGGCGTGCTCGGGCGGGGCATAAACGGTGTAGAGCACGAGTGGCTCAGCACCGGTGTTGCGGAAGTTGTGCCGGGTGCCGGCTGGGATGGCGCACTGGTCACCGGCCTCGATCGGGTGGGTATGGCCGTTGAGGTCTGCCTGACCGGTTCCGCTGATGAAGGTGAGGATCTGGTCGGTGTTCTGGTGGACCTCATCACCGATCTCACTACCCGGGGGAATGGTCATGATGACGATCTGGGCGTGCTGACCGGTCCATAGCACCCGGCGGAAGTCGGGGTTGTCCTGGGCGACGTCGGCGATGGTGAAGTGCTCGATGTTGCCTTCGATGGTGAAGTGTTCTTCGGTGCTCACCTGGTGTTTCCTCCTGAGGTAGTGCTGATTTCCAGCGGCGGGCCGGGACGGCTGGCGTTGAGGTGTCCTGGTCCGGTGCTGCTTACGGGCGGCGGGCCATTGCCTGTGCCTCGGTGGTGGTGCTCTGCGCCGGCGCTGTCGCCACGGCGCTGGTGGTGTCCTGGTGGCGGCGCAGCAGGCGCATGGCGTTGATAATGACGACCAGGACCGAAGCTTCGTGGACGAGCATCCCGATGGCCATAGTCACCCCGCCCAGGAGGACGCCGGCCAGCAGGGCGGCCACGGTGACCAGGGCGATGGTGATGTTCTGGCGCATGTTGTTCACGGTGCGCCGGGCCAGGCCGACGGCCTCGGGGAGCTTGAGCAGGTTGTCGCCCATGAGGGCGATGTCCGCAGTCTCCACGGCGACGGCAGAGCCGGCGGCGCCCATGGCCACGCCGATGTTGGCCGTTGCCAGGGCGGGGGCGTCGTTGACGCCGTCGCCGACCATGGCCACCACGTGACCTTGACGCTGCAGGTCCGCGACCGCGTCGAGCTTGTCCTCGGGCAGCAGGCCGGCGCGGACCTCATCGACCCCGGTCGCCGCACCAACTGCCTTCGCCACCAGCGGGGCGTCACCGGTGAGCATGACCACCTTCTTCACCCCGGCGTCGTGCAGACGGGCGACCATCTGCGCCGCGTCGGGACGGACCTCATCAGCCACCGCGACCACACCAGCCACCGCATCCTCCACGGCCACGATCATCGCCGTCCTGCCCGCTGCGGCGAGCTCCTCAGCGGCCTGCCCGGCGCCAACAGTGTCCGCGACGCCGTACTGCTCCAGCAGCGCCACGTTGCCGATGAGGACCCGGCGCCCGCCGATGGTGGCAGTGATGCCCTTGCCAGGCACGGGCTCGGTGACCTCGGGCAGCCCCGACGTGGCCAGCCCCTCCGCGGCTGCTGCCTCCAGGATGGGTCGGGCGAGCGGGTGCTCGGAGCCGGCCTCGGCCCGGGCTGCCCAGGTCAGCACCTGGGCGCGATCCATGGCTGGGGCCAGGACGACGACGTCGGTCAGGTGCGGGCGGCCCTTGGTCAGGGTGCCGGTCTTGTCCACCGCGACGGCGGTGATCTTGCCGGAGGTCTCCAGGTACTCCCCACCCTTGATGAGGATGCCGTCCTTGGCGGCCCGGCCGATGCCGGCGACGATGGAGACCGGGATGGAGATGACCAGCGCGCCGGGGCAGCCGATGACCAGCAGGGTCAGCCCGAGCACGACGTCACCGGTGATGAGTCCGACCACGAGGGCCAGGACCATGATGGCCGGGGTGTACCAGGCGGAGAACCGGTCCATGAACTGGGCGGTCTTGGCCTTGGCGTCCTGGGCGTCTTCGACGCGGTGGATGATGCGGGCCAGCGTGGTGTCGGCGCCGATGCCGGTGGCGAGCACCTGGAGGAACCCACCCTTGGCGACGGTTCCGGCGAAGACGTGGTCGCCCTTGGACTTCTCCACGGGGATGGACTCCCCGGTGATGGAGGCCTCGTCCAGGGCGCCGGTGCCGGCCACGACCTCGCCGTCCACCGGGACCTTAGCGCCGTTCTTGACCAGGACGATCTCGCCCATGGCCACGCTCGCAGCGGGCACCTCCACCTGCACGCCGTCGCGCATGACCACGGCCACGTCTGGGGCCACGGCCACCAGCTCGGCCAGTGCCGAGCGGGTCTTGTTCAGCGTTGCGGACTCCAGGGCGTGCCCGATGGCGAAGAGGAAGGTCACCGCGGCGGCCTCCCAGTACTCCCCGATGATCACCGCGCCGATCGCGGCCACCGAGACCAGCAGGTCGATGCCGATGACCCGGGCCATGAGCGCCCGGGCTGCCTTGGTCACGATCGGGGTACCCGCGACCACGGCGGCGGCCACCATGAAGGCGTTGCTCCACGCATCGGAACCGAGGCCGCGGGCCACGAAGAACGAGATGAGGATCAGCGCCCCGGAGACCACTGGGATCGCCCACCTGCCGTACCACCACTGCTGCAGCTTGTTCATAGCTGTTCGACCTTCCTGTAGCTGTCCAACCCCAGTTCGGGGTGCTGACAACGACATTATGAAGA